>DFRF01000215.1 GCA_002378125.1 Rhodospirillaceae bacterium UBA3470
GGGTCGGCTTCGGCTTCGGAGATTGTCGCCAGCGCTCTGAAACACCACAATCGTGCGACGGTCATGGGGAGTCAAACCTTTGGTAAAGGGTCAGTTCAAACGATTATTCCTATGCCGGGTGAGGGTGCTTTGCGGTTGACCACCGCACTTTATTATGGCGCCGATGGGCATACTATTCAGGCGCGGGGTGTATTGCCCAACATCCTCATCGTGCCCAAAAAGGTGCCCGTGTCAAAGGGACGACGGGAGTCAGATCTTCCTGGTGCCATTCCCGCTGAAAAAGATGTCTTGAAAAAGGCGGTCATGCCAAAAATTCTTGTTACAAATTGCCCCGTCGCCGTTACGCCGAGTCGGAAAGGACGTGAACGCAAGGAAGACCGGGTGTTGGGATGCGCATTGGCGTATCTTGCGACAGGGTCGAAAGAGAAGTTTCTGGCGGCACACGGCGTTCAAAGTCAAATGTAAGGTGCTTGGGCTTATTTGGTTTCTAAATATTTGTATGGCTTGATTGCTTTTTTTCGTCAGGTATCAACATACGAAGGGTAGCAACGGGTCCGCTGAAAGTGCCGTCGGTGGGGTGATAAGGAGTGAGGGCGACTGTGGTCTTTAATCGATTAAAGATTATGTACAGTGCAGCAAATTTGACTTAGCTTTTAAAACCTCGAGGTTTAATACCAGAAGAGACAAAACATAACAGTAATCGTATTTTCATGCATCGAGACATACGCGATGGATCGTAAAAATGGCTTTACGAAAGGCGAGCAGATAGACACGTATCCAAAGTTCGCGGACTCAGTCTAACATACGACTTTCTATATGTTTGCGTGTCGATGCGGGATTAAGGTTCATCTACAAGATGGCGAAATCCGCCTAAGATAAGGCCTGTGACTTCGTGCACAGATGGCGAAACCATCGGTAACGTCGATAAGCTCTCAATTGAGGTTTGAACGATTTGAGCCAAAGGGACGTGAGCCGAGTTGCAGGTGAGTGACAACACCGATCCAATTTCGCCCATCCTTCACGGTCTCAGAGATCTCCGCCGCGTCGGTCATTGCCGCAGTGATTGGAGCTTTCGCGCTCTGCCTTTTGCAACCCTATGACCTTAATACCTCAAGACTGATAATTTATTGCCCACACTCTCGGTGGTGACATTCAGGGTTTTTCGAGGGTTCCAGGATGGCAATTGATTGTAGGGCGGGCTGAAAACCTTGGCTTCACGGTTTGAAAACACTACATATCGGTCGGCCTAGAAATAAAGGAGTCGACCTTGACGAGTCTGAACGAAGCAGTCGCGCAACGGCGGACCTTTGCCATTATCTCTCACCCGGACGCTGGTAAGACGACACTGACCGAGAAACTCCTCTTGTTCGGTGGCGCCATTCAGCAGGCCGGCGCCGTAAAGGCGCGTGGCGAGCAACGGCGTGCTCATTCTGACTGGATGAAGGTGGAGCGAGAGCGGGGAATTTCGGTGACCTCCTCGGTTATGACCTATGAATATGCCGGGCTAACTTTCAATCTCTTGGATACGCCGGGCCACGAAGATTTCAGCGAAGATACCTATCGGACGCTGACGGCCGTTGACTCCGCTGTGATGGTCATCGACGCGGCAAAGGGAATTGAGGCGCAAACGCGGAAATTGTTCGAGGTCTGCCGATTGCGGAACGTGCCTATTGTCACGTTCATCAACAAGATGGACCGCGAAGCGCGTGATCCCTTCGACCTGCTCGACGAGATCGAACAGAACCTTGCCTTGGATGTAACTCCGGCGAGCTGGCCCATCGGCATGGGGCGGGACTTTCACGGTTGTTATAACTTGTTCGACGACCGGTTGATCCTGATCGAACGTTTGCGCGAAGATAAGCCGCACGAGGGCGAGATTTGCGAGGGGATTAACGACCATAAACTTGATGATCTACTACCAGCTCATGCAGTGTCATCCCTCCGTGAAGAAGTCGAGATGGCGCGCGGTTTGTGTCCAGAGTTCGACCTGCAGGCCTATCGCGAAGGCCACATGACACCGGTCTACTTCGGTAGTGCCATCAACAATTTCGGGGTTCGTGAGCTGCTAGAAGGCTTGGCACAACGGGCACCCTCGCCCCGTTCACAGGCTGCCGCCAATAGGACCGTAACGCCGGTTGAGGAAAAGGTCAGTGGGTTCGTATTTAAAATTCAGGCAAACATGGATCCCAAACATCGAGATCGCATTGCTTTCGTCCGCCTTTGCTCTGGCAAATTCAAACGCGGCATGAAGATGCGCCACGTGCGTTCGGGGAAAACCTTGAGCCTCCACAACCCGGTCCTGTTTCTGGCTCGCGACCGAGAACTGGCCGAGGAAGCCTGGGCTGGGGATATCATTGGGATTCCAAATCATGGTAATCTGCGCATTGGCGATACCCTGACCGAAGGCGAGGCATTACAGTTCACTGGCATACCGAGCTTCGCACCAGAGCTTCTTCAAAAAGTACGACCGAACGACCCTTTGAAGGCGAAACACCTGGGGCGCGCATTGGTGCAGTTGGCGGAAGAAGGGGCAGCCCGTTCCCTGAAGACGTTCATTGGCGGTGATTGGGTTGTCGGTGTGGTTGGCGCGCTTCAATTTGAGGTGCTGGCCGAGCGGGTTCGTACCGAATACGACGTGGCCGTCCGGTTTGAACCTTCGGAGCTCTACACGGCGCGATGGGTAGAAGGCGATGACCATGCCACGGTCAAGAAGTTCTGCGACGAGAACCGAACCGCTTTGGCTGACGACCATGATGGTTCGCCTGTATTTTTAGCGCGCAATGCATGGCATTTGAACAAGACCGAGGAAGATTGGCCGGAATTAAGGTTCATGAAAACCAAGGAACAGGTGATCGTGTAGTGGAAGTCGATTTCCCCATACCGCCCCAAAGTCCCACGCCCCGATTAACCGATGCAGAACGGCGGGCAGAACAGGATCGCGTGCGTGCCGAAGCCCCTAATGCTGATGAGTTCTGGATATTTGGTTTTGGATCCTTGATGTGGCGCCCAGGCGTTCAGGTTGCACACCGCGAACCAGCTACGCTGTTCGGCTACAAGCGTAGGTTTGAGATCTGGTCGACCGTCGGTCGCGGTACCTTAGTGCAACCAGGGTTGGGGTGTTGCTTGGTGCCGACCGCTGGGTCATGCAGGGGAATTGCTTATGGATTATGTATGGCGACGCTTGATGCTGATCTCGAATATCTATGGAGACGCGAAATGGGCAGTGGCGTCTACCGGCCGACATGGGTTGAATTAACCTTGGACACTGGAGAGCAAAAAACAGCGTTAACCTTCGTAATCCGTAAGGGGCATGTGCAGCACGCAGGCCCCATGCCGGCAACCCGTATGGCCGAGATCATGGGGCATGCCGCGGGCGAGAACGGGCGTTGCCGGGATTACCTTGCAAACACGCTCGCGGAAATGGCCAAGCTTGGCGATCGCGATCCGCTGCTTGAGGAAGTCATGACGCTGATTGATGCGGCTCAGGATTCCGGTACTTAATCCTGATTTCTAACCCGTTCGCGATGATAGACATAGAGGCCGCTTCCCGAAATAATTGCCGCGCCGCAAATTGTCCACATGTCGGGAAGTTCTGCAAAAAGGACAAATCCATAGATTGTCGCCCAAATCAGATTCAAATAACTGTAGGGTGCGATGATGGACGCTGGACTCATGGTAAGCGCTTTAATCAGCGCGAAATGGCCGATGCCGCCACAAACGCCTGCGCAAATTAACAACATCCAAGCCTTCGAACTTGGTGGCGTCCAATAAAACGGTGCAACCATAGATGTGATCACGGCCCCCACCAATGCTGTAAAAAACAAGGTTGTTAGGATTGGATCAGCCTCCGATAAATAGCGAGTGCTGACCTGATAGATAGCAAAAGAGCACGCCGCGGCAGCCGGCAGTAAAATGCCTAACGATATGAACTCGGAACCTGGGCGAATGATTATCATCGCACCCAGCATACCAAGGACCACCCCGGCCCACCGTCGCGGCCCAACCGGCTCTTTGAGTATCGGCATGGCCAATGCCGTCACCACAAGCGGTGAAAGCAACATCATGGCGCTGGCCTCAGCTAAGGGGACAAACATAAGCCCTGCGAAAAACAGCGATGTGGTCAGCAGCATCAACACAGAACGGGTCAATTGCAGTTTTAAGTTACCCGATTGCGCGACGATCCGAATGCATGGTGCCAGAACAATCACCAGAAGCAACACATGAAAGAAATACCTGCCCCAGATCACCTGCGGGAGTTCGTAGCCATCGCGCAAAAGCGCCTTCACCGAAGCGTCCATGGTGACGAACAAGAATGTCGCGATTATAACCCAGTGGATACCGCGTCTCGTGGACGTCGCTTCTGGGACGGCACCTGGTATCGCGTGATCGTTTTGCATGGACAATTAGTTCCAGGAGGCTCATACCACGAACGCGTTTCTCGTGATTTAGAGCAATCTTATATAACATGCCTTCACCGAGCGTCACGCCTTCCGAACATTCTGAGGACGCAGATTGGCTGCGCCAACGTTTATGGCGGCATGTGACGGGAATGTTGCGCCTGGCACCTGCCATCGTATTGGCGCGCTCCGGCATCGTCATCATGATATTGGTTGATACCATCATCGTCGGCCGCCATAGCGCCGTGGAGTTGGGGTACTTCGCAATAGGCAACTCCATCGTGCAACCGATCATCGTCACTTCTCTAGGGTTGATTTTAGGGACTTTGGTGTTGACCGCAAATCACTTCGGTGCAGGCAATTGGGCCGAATGCGGTAAAGTCTGGCGTCGGTCCGTTGCCTATGCGGCGGGATTGGGAGCCGTCGGATTGGCAATCTGCCTGTTTGGCGGATGGATCTTGATCATGGCTGGTCAAACCGAGCAACTGGCGACTGAGGGCGGGCGGGTCATCAGTATCATTGGTTGGGGTCTGCCTGCGCACTTGGTTTTCCTGGCGAGCAGTTTCTTCTTGGAAGGTATTGCCCGGGTGGGTCCCGGAGCTGTCTGCATGGTTATTGCGAATGTGGTGAACTTAGTGCTCGCCTTGATGCTGGTGGATGGATTTGGGTTCATTGCGCCAATGGGTGCAGAGGGGGCCGCCTGGGCCACTACGGTGGCTCGTTGGGTCTTGGCCATTGGCATGTTGGGCTATGTGCTCCTAATGCGAGATCAGGCTGTATTTTCTGTCCGCACGGCCCCACTGGGACGGTATGGTACGTGGTGGCACCAACGCCGACTAGGCTATGCGATGGGGCTGAGCCTGGCCGTGGAAACTTTTGCGTTCTCGATCATGCAGCAGTTTGCCGGATGGCTGGGAACTGCGGAACTGGCGGCGTTCGCCATCGCCTTCCAACTGTTAACTATCTCTTTTATGGTCGCGGTAGGGATTGGGTCCGCGACCGCGGTCCGGGTTGGTATTGCATACGGGCGCGGGGATGTGCGTGACGTGGTGCTGGCAGCATGGACGGGACTTGGTCTATCAATGATCGCCAATTTGCTGATCGGCATTGGCATCATCCTGTTTGCCAGCTCGATTACCGGAGCTTTTACCCATGATGCCGCGGTTCTGGCCATGGCCATGCCGCTGATCTTCTGGGTCGCCATAGCCCTCGTGACCGATGGCGGCCAAGCTGTCATCGCCAATGCTTTGCGCGGCCGTCAAGATGTTTGGGTAGCCTGCGTCATACAAGCAGTCGCGTTCCTGGGCGTCATGGTGCCGCTGACCTGGTTTTTGGCCTTTCCGGCCGGTAATGGTGCGGCGGGGCTGTTCCAGGGCGTATTAATCGGGGCCACGGTGTCAATCTTCATGTTGGGATGGCGGCTCCACCAGCTGTATGTGCGGGATACAAGGGCACCGTCTTAAGTGAAGCTTCCCTGGTTGGCCCCATGGCCACCGTCCACATTAACTACAGATCCATTAACATAATTTGCGCGCTCGGACGCCATGAACACCACCACATCCGCGACTTCCTGTACGCTTGCCGCGCGGCCAAGTGGTAAGTTGGCCAGATAACTTTGCCAACGTTCCGGATCTCCATGCTCGGCTTCCGCTTTAGTTTTCATTAGATTGACCAGGCGTTCGGTCGCTACCGGGCCGGGACTGACGCTCATGATCCGGACCCCGTCATTGAGGCTGCGGCCGCCGACGGCCTTGGTGAATGCGTTTAGGCTTGCGTTGCCAGCGGTCCCGGCGACGTAACCTGAATCGGTGCGGTCCGCGGCCAACCCGGTCACGTTGATGATGGTCCCATGACCACGATCTTTCATGGCGCCGTAGAAGGCGCGGCACATGTTGATATAGCCAAAAACCTTGAGATCCCAGGCCTCGCGCCAGCGGGCTTCACCAATTGTGAGAAGATCACCTGCCGGAATTGCGCCCGCGTTATTGATGAGAATGTTCGGCACGCCGGCCGAATTGATCAACTTGTCTACGTTCGCCCCATCACTCAGGTCAAAGGCATGGGGCGTGACTTCCACGCCCGTATCCGCGCGCAAGGTTTTGGCGAACGCCTCCAGATCCGCCGCCGTCCGGGCGACAAGATGAACGTTACAACCTTCTTCCGCCAGGCCCCGGGCGACACCGGCTCCGATCCCTTTGGATGCGCCTGTGATCAGCGCCGTTTTTCCTGACAACTTGAGGTCCATGACCTAGCCTCCTTGTTTGGTCGTTTGAAAGACAAAATCTTCGTTGATGTCAATTCCCAGCCCCGGGGCTTGGGGGGCCACCATTCCACCGTCGACAATAGGAAACATGTTTCGGGCCAGTTCGTGCTGCATGGGGTTGTGGGCAAGTGAATATTCCAGGACATGCGCACTGGGACTGGCGATGCACACATGGAATCCCGCCGCATACATGATTGCACCGCCCCAAAGATGTGGGGCGAGGCGAAGCTGATACGCGGCAGCCAATACCCCAATCCGATGAGTCTCCGTGATGCCACCGCATATGGCCGGATCGGGTTGTAGAATGTCGATTGCGTGGGCCCGGATGGCGTCACGGAAGTCAAACCGGGTCATTAGGCTTTCACCGGCGGCGATGGCAATGTCGGTCTGACGTCGCAGTTCCGCTTGGCCCTCCAGGTCATCGGCGGATATCGGTTCCTCAAACCAGGCCAGGTCGACGCACGTTACTTTGCGCGCATACCGGAGCGCGTCGCGGGCAGTATAGGTGCCGTGCGCGTCAACCATGATATCCACGTTGGGCCCCAGGGCCCGTCGGGCGGCGATCGTTCGTTCCGCCGACGCATTGACCGTGTCATCCATGACACCTATGCGCATTTTTACCGCCTTGAAGCCGCCTTGGTTGATGTAGCCCTGCAATTGCGCGCCGATCCCTTCCGCCGCCGCCCAACCGCCGGACGCATAAGCCGGAAGCCAATCGTGGGTGCGCCCCCCCAACAACTGCCAGACGGGCACCCCGAGATCTTTGCCAACGATGTCCCAAAGCGCGATATCGATCCCACTGATGCCCGATATTGTGATCCCGCGCCGTGCGAGGTCGGGGAAGACATGCCCGCGGGAAAGCGCATAGTGCGTGCGCGATCGGTTGTACATAGCCTCCCAAAGGCGTGCCGGATTACGCGGATCCTGCCCAATGACCACTGGCGCCAAATCGGTGTTGATGATGTGGGTGAGGGCACCATAGGCCCCCGTTCCACCTACAGCTGCCTTCGCCTCACCCCAGCCGACAAGACCCGTATCAGTCTCAATTCGCACCAAGGTCGTATCGAATGACGTGTGCAGGCCGAAATCGCTACGGTGTTGCTCGGCTTCCGGAATGGGGACGTGAAGCCAACGGGCTTCGATGGATTTGATCTTCATGGTTGGCTGGCGGCGTTTCCAGTTGTGTGGGCAACAAAATGCAAACCGCACCTATGCCTTAAACGTCTGATTAAATGATCTTTACCTTTAATTAAGGCTGGCGCCGCCGCCGATAACCAAGAAATTGAAACTAACGTTGAATTTCCAGTTGAGTCGGCGGGCTCTTAAAAACTATGGTGTGATTAATTTCACATGTCAATTATTGAGATAGTGAGCCTCAGCAGATGAAACTAACTTAAGTTTATGTAATTTATATCAAAATAAAGATGGGAACCGTTACACTGCTATTTCCGACCGTCTTGCGGCTTCGTTCTTCGGGTGGATCGAACTATAATTTGACAGTTACAAAGGAGTGTTTATGCACCGTGTAGGCGCCATTCCGTTTGACATCCGTGATGAAGCCGTCGCTTTGTTATTCGTGACATCAAAAACTCGGGGTCGCTGGATTCTTCCTAAGGGTATCCAGAATCCTAACGAAACCCATGAACAGACATGCCGGCGGGAGGTCTTCGAGGAGGCTGGGGTCAATGGCCACGTGATCCAGGATTATCCGTTGACCATTCCAGTCACCAAGAAAACAGACAAGGGCATGCTTCAGGTTCCGGTCACATATTATCCGTTCTTTGTCACGGATCAGAGCGAAGAATGGCCGGAAATGAAGAAGCGCCAGCGCCATTGGGCATTGATTGGAGACGCAAGAAACGTCGCCTATCGTGATGATTTTCTGGACCTAATCAATCAATTTGACGCGATGATGCCGTGGATTAGAGAAGCGTTAGCACCGTATAAATAACCGCTGCCAACATTGCTGATGCAGGCACCGTGATCACCCATGCGGCAGCAATGGCGACAACGAATTTCCGTCGCACCAATTTGCGAACCGAACGCACGCCGCGGCTGTCAAAGGCCTGTTTTGACGTTTGGTTCAGCTTATGGCCCGGTCGGACTTTACGTCGATTAGGGTTTCTAAAAATTCCCGGAGAAAACCCACGCCAAAAACCGCCCCAACCGCGATGTGGGTGGAACTGACGGGCAGGCCCAAAGTCGTCGCGATTAGAACCGTAATAGCGGCAGAAAGCGCCACGCAATAGGCGCGCGGTGAATTGAGGCGGGTAATCTTCTCACCAACCACGGTGATCAGCTTGGGACCGAATAAGCCTAATCCAAAGGCAATACCGAATGCGCCGACCGCCATCACCCAGAGCGGAATGGTGACTTTGCTGGCGATTTCCTGATCGGCACTCACTGTAGAAACAATTGCGGCAAGGGGCCCGACTGCATTGGCGACATCATTCGCCCCGTGGGCAAAGGACAACAAAGCGGCACCGGCAATGAGCGGCACATCGAACAAGGTGTAGATTTGTTTCTTACGATCCTCCAATTGTGCGACCCGCTTGGCGATATAGGGTTTGGCGGCAAGATAGGCCAGTAGATAAGCGATGGCGGAGACGGCGATGATCTCCATGGCCGAAACCTTCCAGATTTTCTTCAGTCCTTTCATCGACATATAGGCGGCAAATGCCGCTGCCATGACGGAAATCAGAATGGGGACCCACCTGGCCGCCGCTGCAAGTCGGTCTTCGGCGAACAGGACCCGTGTTTTTATGAAGAATAAAAATCCAGCCGCGAAAGCTGCTCCGAGAACGGGTGATATAACCCAACTGGCGGCAATCTTGGCCATGGTGCCCCAATTCACCAAGCCGACGCCCGCGGCCGCGATACCGGCACCGAGTACGCCGCCGACAATGGAGTGGGTGGTTGATACCGGTGCGCTCATGATCGTCGCTAAATTGATCCACAGCGCCGCCGCGAGAAGGGCGCTGAGCATGAGCTCTCGGAATTCGATGATGTCAATTTGGCCACCGGGCGCGATGATCCCCTTGGAGACGGTTTTGACGACCTCGCCGCCCGCAATTAGAGCGCCGGCGCTTTCGCAAATTGCGGCGATGATGATTGCCCAGAACACGGTGATGACCTTCCCGCCGACCGCAGGGCCCATGTTGTTGGCGACATCGTTGGCGCCGATATTCAACGCCATGTAGCCACCGATTACGGCGGCGATGACAACAAGCAACCAATGTTCGCCAAACTGAGCCTGCGAACTGGCGGTGATCAAGCCCACTGCGGCCAGGAAGATAATTGCAAGTCCGATAGGGACGAGGACGCCCTTAAAATTTAGGAACTGTTTTTGGCCGAATGCAAATCGACGTAAATCGTTAACGTATCTTTTCTCAGATGCTTTCTGAAGATCCATAGATACAAATCCAAAGATGTGTTATCGAACCGGGTTTAACGTCTTGCAGCCACAAGATGGGCTTTCTTACGGCGCTTCACTATCAATATGTTGTAGACAAGTCAAAATTTATGCGACGGATCCGCGTTTTGTTACCGATTATTTGCGAAGTGCCGGTAATCCCACCCCGGTCGCATCGAATCCGCCATCTGCAGCCACAACCTGACCGGTGACATAGGATGCTTCAGGCGAACACAGAAACATGATGACGGGGGCGATTTCCTCTTCGGTACCGTAGCGATTGAGCGGAATGGCATCGTGATAAGCGTTAATGATGTCTTGATATGTACGGCGGCGGCTAATTTCGTCCGTACCGGTCCCGGTGCGACGCTGTTAACCCGCACACCAAATTCGCCCAATCAGGCGGCCTGTTGCTGTGTGAGATGAATAACTGCCACTTTCGAGGTGCCATAGGCAACCCGCAGCGTGGATGCACGAAGGCCCGAAATGCCCCCGATGTTAACGATTGCGCCTGGGTCTCCTTGAGCGCTGGAATGGCCGCCTGGACGCAAAGAAAGATACCATCCAGGTTCGTCGCCATAACCTCACGCCAGCGTTCGTACGTTGTGTCTTCGATGGGCGAGAAATCGGCGACACCGGCGTTGTTGACCAGGGCATCGATGTGCCCGAAAGCTGACAAGGTATATCTACGCATGGCCTGGGCGTTTTTTGGAGAGGCAATATCAAGATTTAGGGCGATCACGCTGTCTAGATCGGCGGTGGCAGCGCTTAGTTCCTCGGCATCCTGGTCGACCATGGCCACACGCCAACCTTCCTTTAGAAACAGTTTTGCAGTGGCCAAGCCGATCCCGCGCGCAGCACTAGTAACGATAGCGGTCTTTTGAGTATTTAGCGGCATTGGCGGCTGTTCTTAGGCATCCAGAACCCGGTCGACGAAGACACCGGATAGTCCTGTATATGTGGTTGGATCGAGAAGTTCATGAATCTCATTTTCTGATAATATTTCTAACACTTCTGGTGATTTCTTCAGAGCTTCATTTAATGTACCACCATCCACGGCAGTCCGTTGTGCGATCTGATAAATCAGTTCATGAGCCTCCTGCCGTCCGATAATGGGCGCGAGGGCCATCATGACTGCCTCAGAAAGCAATAGGCCGCCAGTGATATCCAGGTTGCGGCGCATGTTGTCTGCCTTCACCTGCAGACCGCCAGTTAGAGCGATTATCTTAACCACGGCCGCATGGGTTAGATTGTGCAATCGTGAGACGTACTCCCGCTCAGCCTGAAGCACGACCTTATCCCGCTCCGTTTCCGCGACCAGCCCCTCCATGGCCGGCGCCATGCAATACCGGGCCGCACGGGCGATGGCCGCGACACTCTCACAGATGGCTGGATTCCGTTTTTGCGGCATGGTCGAAGAGCCAACCTTGCCAACCGGGAAAGGCTCTTCAAGTTCCGCCGTTTCAGTTTTTGACAGCAGGAAGATTTCATTAGCGATTTTGCCCATGGTGCCGGTGATTGCTGACATGACGAAGGCGGCTTCGGCCATGGTGTCGCGTGCCGAATGCCAGCAGATGATAGGGACGCCAAGACCGAGGCGTTTGCATAGGCCTGCCTGCACTGCGATCCCTTGGTCACCAATTGCCGCCATGGTGCCGACGGCGCCGGCAAATTGCCCGCGGAAAACGCGAGGTGCTGCCTCACGCATGCGTGTTTGGTGGCGGCGTACCTCATCAAGCCAGATGGCAACTTTATAACCAAACGTAAGGGGCAAAGCCTGTTGACCGTGGGTGCGCCCGGCCATAGCTGTATCGCGATGTTTACGGGCCAGATCCGCGAGATTAACCGTCAGGGTCGCAAGGTCGCGTTCGACCAGGGACCAGGCATTTTTAATCTGCAAAATTTGTCCAGTATCCATGATGTCCTGCGTTGTCGCACCCCAATGCAAATAGCCAGCCCATTCGGGGTCGCATTTGGCCTCCATGGCTCGGACCAACGGGACGATGGGATGACTGGTGCGGTCCATCTCAGCCTTCATGGCGGCCAGATCATAGGTGTTCGCGTCACCAGTCTCGGCGATGGCCTGGGCAGCTTCCTTTGGGATCATGCCCAATGCTGCCTGCACCGCAGCCAAAGCCACCTCTGTATCCAGCCATTTCTGAACTGTCATGCGGTCATTGAAAACTGCGCGCATTTCCGACGTTCCAAATTGATCGCGAAACAGTTTGCTGTCACCCACGTAAGCGCTCATCAGACGGCCTCCTCTTTGGTTATGGCACCTTAAGACTGCGCTGTCGGGCTTGCAAAGGCGAGACGATTTCAGTGTGACGTTTTGGCGTATCTTTGGGCGATGGCGGTCCACAGGGAGTTATTCCAGGCCGATGCCGAAATCTGAACGGCTGCGTGGAGCGCTTCGGACAGGTTTCGGGCTTTAGTTTCCGACACCTTGGGTTTGTCAGCGAACTTTTTGACTGTTACCCCGTCGAACTGGACCACGGCCTTGTCCCGGTCCCATAGGGTATGGGTAGACATCACATTCTCCATGTTGTCGGAAATATCCATGATATCGATGGTGATCTGGTGGTGCGGCTTGAATGTTCCGCTATATGGGCCTTCGGTCAGGAACATGGGCGTGTGGAAAATGATCTGCCGTTCCGCGATATCGCATGTCCATTTAACGCCGTAGTCCGCGAATTCGAAGGCTTGGCCTTCGGCTGGGGTCTTTCCTTCGAAGCGCAAATTATAATGACATTGTTGGGAGGCAGATGCCGGTAGCCGGCCTTCGATGGTCGTCTGTAGTACCCCGTCGACGACCGGCATCAGGGTGGAGCGATAAATAAATCCGATGTCCTTGTCGTCGTCGCCACGTATGGCCAGCCAGTGCCCTTTCGCACGCCCGACGACACGAACACGTTCGCCGCGCGCACGAACACCTACTCGCCGGCCCTTGGTAGCAGGGCGGATACGAACGTTCGCATCCTGAAGAACTAGATATGTACCGTCGACGGGGTATACCTGGGTATTGAGGAAAGGGATGGTCTTGTGTTTTGGTTCAGTCGATTGCGCAGGCGTCGGTGTCTTAGTTGTCAGGACCGCAGCCAATAGCGCGCTACCTGCTAATCGAAGACCCGATATCCTCACCGTGGTCGTCCTCTCAAGAGAATGCAGAATTATGGCATTTTATATAATATGTGAGCCGCACACGGTTTGCCAAATCCTTTTCTTCCGCGGTGTACAATAGTAAAAACCGGGATATGAGCATTCGAACCCTCCACGAACTGAAGGCAGAAACTCCACTCGGTACCTGTCTCATGGGCTTGGATTTAGGTAGCAAGACCATTGGCTTAGCCATCTCAGATCCGGCAGGAATAATTGCCAGTCCACTAGAGACAATCAAACGTCAGAAATTCACCGAAGATGCGCAGGCACTCATTAAGATCATCAATGCGCGCAACGTGACGGGATTGGTGTTCGGGTTGCCAGTAAGTATGGACGGAATGGAAGGCTCTCGCTGCCAGTCAACCCGGCAATTCGCAGCGAATTTCCTGGAACGGTGCGAGATCGGAATCGCCTTTTGGGACGAACGTCTCTCGACATCGGCCGTGGAAAAGTTTCTCATAAGAGAAGCGGATATGACGCGAAAACGGCGTGGCGAGGTCATCGACAAGATGGCTGCTGCCTACATTCTGCAGGGCGCCCTCGATTTATTGGCTTAAAGGTTGCCTACCCGCAATCCAACCGTGCGTCGAAAACGGACTTGCACTCGTGCTAGTTGAGATTGACCTAAGGTGTAACCCCGGCTGGGTCGTATTTCGTAGTATGGTATAACCGGATGTCAGCGACAAAATTTGGTACAAGAAAGACCGCATGAGAAACGGTGTATTATAGCGGTTCGGGTTCTGGATATGTGTGAACATAATAGGGGGATAGTGATTGTTACGGTGACACAATCGTCCAAAGCAGATGCTGCCCAAGATAGGCGCCAGAAATCGCTGCATGGCTTGTGGGACTAAAGGTGGCAGTGTTTAAGTGATGGCTAACACAGGAATATTGGGCTGGTAAGGGCTACTCCAAATCGCGCTATCGTGACCCGGCGTAGCTGATGTATTCTGCATCAAGGTTAAGTTGCTGTTGTTTCTCTCTCCGATCTATCCATTACTTGGAGGAAAGTTCCGTCTATGTCCCATTCCATCGCTCTAATTCTTGTTGGTGGCGCTGTTGAAGGTATCGGAAGGGCGTTCCTGCAGCTCCCCTCAACGTGGAGCTTTGAGATCGACCTGAGACCGTTCAATGAGGTATTTTGAGATATAATCGGGCGCAATCATTCCGACGTCCATAACGGAGGCTCAACATGGCTATCGAAGGTGGCTGCTATTGCGGCGAGATTCGCTACGTTTCCAAAAACCCGGCCCAGGGCCAATTGCAATGCCATTGCCGCGAGTGCCAGTACATCACCGGCGGCAATCCAAACGCGATCATGATAGTACCCGAAAAGGGATTTCGTGTTATCAAGGGAACACCTGCCAGCTTTGCACGCAAGGACCTCGAACGGCCAGTGACACGCTTCTTCTGTGCAACCTGCGGCACTGCAATTGGCACCCGCAGCCCGGCACGCCCAGGGTCGTTCATCATTAAGATCGGGACACTCGACGATCCCTCGGGCTTTCAACCTCAAATGGCAATCTTCACTATTGACCAGCAGCCCTATCACCACGTTCCTGAGGGTATTCCAACCCATCACCGCCGACCATGAACCAGGCGTTTGAAAGGAAACTGTCGGTAAAACTAAAAAGGTCTTTTTTTAGAACATAGCAACAACACGATCCCGAACTCGGTGTAACAGATGAGAGCAGGGTCACATCGAAGGGGAAGGGGAATGTAGCTCCCCTGACTTAAGTTTTTTGTCGCTCAATATCACTAAGGATAGTAGGGGATAAAATTCTAATCCCGTCACTCCCGCCTCTTTTCCAAGCAGTTATGGCCTTATAGCCATTTGTCCTAATAAAGTAAGCGCATGCCTCAGGTTCTCCCGATCTTAAACAATCGAGTTAAAGGCATTCTGTACATGTTGGCAGCATCCTTCTTGTTTGCCCTCATGTTTGCGTTGCCAAAAATAGCAGATGCAGGATTAAATGGTTTTCAGGCAACTTTTGTAAGATATGTCGCCGGTTTAATAACTATTGCACCGATAGCAATCTGGGTATCTCGGCAAGGTAGTCCATTAGCAACATCAGTTTGGCCATTAATTATAGTTCGGGCCTGCGCCGGCGTAGGTGGCGTTACATGTATTATCTACGCCACAACTCACATGGTATACGCCGATGCTCTAGCAATTAGCTTTATAGACGGTGCATTCATTATGGTTCTAGCGGCACTAATTTTGAGAGAAAAGATCTCCGTTCAAAGGTGGCTTGCCGCACTATCTTGTATCATAGGCGCTTTTTTAGTTGCGCAACCTTCCACTGATTTATTAGGAACCATATGGATCGAACCAGCAGCAAAAATTGCTTTTCTTGGTGCTTTTATAATGGCCGGCGAGGTGATTTGTATCAAACATCTTACCCATCGTGTTTCCGCACCCGCTTTATTACTCTATACTAATGGGTGTGCTGTCTTAATGGCGTCGGTTCCAGCAATTGCATTATTTGATTGGCCACCTTTGCATAATCTCACGCTATATATGCTAATGGGGCCAATCGCTATTCTCGGGCAGTTCCTATTCATGCGTAGTCTCCGCTGCGATGATGTCTCGGCATTAGTGCCCTACAAATACTCAATTATCCTATTTGGTGGTTTGCTCGGCATTCAAATATTCAGTGAGTGGCCTAAATTGCTCTCCCTGTTTGGTGCGATAATAATAGTCAGCGCTAGCGTATTCTTGTCCCGGTTCGAGATCCGTCAAATAAAGTAATCAATCCGCGATTGAACAACATGCCTGAATAGCATGCTGCGTCCAAAGCGAGACAAATACTTACAGATATTTCTACGGCAGCCGACGTTATTTATCAGCATAGAGGATGGGCAAGCTCGGGAAAAAGGTTTGGCGCCAAATGCCAAAAGTAATCCCGATCTCGGTGTAATAGGCAGGAACAGGAACATACAAAGGAGAAGTGGAAGTAGTTCGCCCTATTAAGTTCGTTATTATTTGTTCGCTTGGTGCCTCCCTTTAATTCTCATAAAATACGAAGGTACTAGCCAACATGGCATCCCCGCTGAAAAGTTTGGTGCCGGCTGGAGGATTTGAACCCCCGACCTACTGATTACAAATCAGCCGCTCTACCAACTGAGCTAAGCCGGCTACCCATCGAACATCGCTAGTTCATAATGCCTGCCGCCGGTAAGGGCAAGAAGGGGACAGGGGACGGTTTCGCAGTCCGCGATGGCACGAACGCCATACAAGGTCTTTATCTTGGGTTTTTTGGCCCTTGATTTAAAATCGACACGAAGCAATATCTGCCCGCGTCCAACGTTACGAATTTAGAGGCGAGTAGCGGCGCCGCTGTTCGCTAATTTTTTGATGGCGTTTTGGCGTTGACAACCAGTATTAAATCCTCATATTTCGGGCTCCTCGTGTCCAATTGAACGCAGGTGTATGAGATAGAGGAGGGGTGCCCGAGTGGCTAAAGGGGACGGGCTGTAAACCCG
>DFRF01000115.1:0-816 GCA_002378125.1 Rhodospirillaceae bacterium UBA3470
TAAGACAGCATTGAAGGGCGTCCTTATTCCGGTACACCCTGGTGCAGAAAAGTTCTATAAAGAAAAGGGAATGAAATAATAATTTCCCTTTATAGCCTAATTGGGAGCGGATAGCATTATCCGCTCCCCTTAGGTTAAAACCAATCATAGTAGTCTTGGTTAGATTAGAGCGGCAAAAGGAACGGCCATGGCTAAGCTTGACGTCAACAAGGCCGAAGAACTGGAAAAAAAGTACGATACCACTCTTCAAACCCGTGCGATTAGCCCTCTACTTTTAAAATTTACTTTTGTATTTTCTATTATCTTTGCGGCCTATCACTACATAACAGCTGGGACCGGAGTGCCTATAGATTATTGGCATATGGGCACTCATATGGCGGGAGTTATGCTCCTGGTATTTATTGGGTTCCCTGCAATCCGAGGCATAAAACATCAAGAAATTCGTGGCAATACCTGGTGGAGGTATGGAAACGTTCCTGTCTGGGACTGGTTGTTTATCGTTTTTGGAATATCGGCAGCATATTATGTTGGAATTACCTGGTATGAAATTGATTTCGAACTACTAGGTTATAGATTTCAGTTGCCTGAACAGGTCTTGCGCCAGGGGAACCCTGCCCAAATTGACGTTGTTTTTGGCACGATATTGATCGTCGTTCTACTTGAGGCCGTCCGACGAACTTTGGGCCCTATCGTTCCTATTATCATTATTATTTTCATAGTATATGCGGTGTTTGGAATGCAAATGCCGTTTCAAATTCTTAAACATCCGGGGGTCAGTTGGGATCTCTTTATAAACAGTATGTATTTCCCAGAGGA
>DFRF01000115.1:1216-17754 GCA_002378125.1 Rhodospirillaceae bacterium UBA3470
CTTTTCGGTATAATAGCCCAACGAATGGGGCTGGGGCAGTTCTTCGTTGATGTCGCAACAGTATTTGCAGGTCGATATACGGGTGGTCTAGCCAAGGTCAGTGTCGTTTCATCTGCATTTTTTGGCACAATTTCTGGATCATCGATCGCGAACACTGTGTCTACCGGTTCTCTTACAATTCCAAACATGAAACGAATGGGATACCCAGGACATCTAGCGGGAGGGGTGGAGGCCGCAGCTAGCGCTGGTGGCCAAATTACTCCACCAATAATGGGTGCAGCGGCCTTTGTTATGGCCGAATTTCTCGAGCTTCCCTACACGACGATTATATTGGCGGCTCTAGTTCCTGCTCTCATGCACTACGTAGGGGTCATATCAATTGTTCACTTCAAAGCTAAACGTTTAGGTCTTAAAGGATTACCTAGCTCTGAAATTCCAAAATTGTGGAATGTGATTAAACGAGGTTGGCCAACGGCCATACCACTCGTCGTTTTGATATATGTCTTATTCAGTGGTTACTCTCCTTTCATGGCGGCATTTTGGGGTATTAGTACCGCTTTAGCAGTTGGACTGATTAATCCGATGAACCGTATAGGGGTCGCCGACATCTGTGACGCCTGTGTAACGGGGGTAAGGTATGCGCTCTCTGTCGGTGCGGTTTGCGCAGCCATCGGAGTCGTAGTTGGTGTTGTTAACACGACAGGTCTTGGGTTTCGACTAGGTTTTATGGTGACAGAAGTTGCAGTCAATATTGGAGAAACATTTCTTCCTCTTATCTCATGGTTCCCATTAACTGATATAAATTTACAGAACCTAACTCTATTTATATCTTTAGTGTTAATTGCTATCACTTGCATATTTATGGGAGCCGGGCTACCTACAACAGCTCTTTATATTATGCTCGCCACTGTAGCACAGCCGGCACTGGGAAATCTGGGTGTGCCGGCTCTTGCCTCTCACCTCTTCGTTTTATACTACGGCGTGATATCCGAAATTACTCCGCCCGTGTGTGCTTCTGCCTATGCCGCTGCCGGGATAGCGGGATCGAACCCGTTTCGTACGGGGTTATCTGCCTTTACACTTGGAATCGGAAAATTGATCGTGCCGATGGTTTTCGTGTATTCACCAGCCATGCTTATTGTTTTACCTGAATACTTTACGTGGGGCGCGTTCCTAGAAACTACCCTGACTTGTGGAATTGGGGTCTTTATGTTGGCTTCCTCCGTTAGTGGTTATTTGATCGCCCCAATGTCCGGAATATTTCGGACACTGATAGCTCTGTCGGGCCTTTTTATGGTTGCACCTGGACTTGAAAGTGACCTTTGGGCGGTAGGGTTTGCTGCGCCTGTAATTATCCAACAGACTATGTCTTGGCGAAGCTCGCGTACTTAAAGAGAATATGTGGACAATCACTCGTTTGAATGTGCCTGTAGGAGATACAATGGGTTTTGAGTAGGTATTACCCCTACCCAGAACTGCCAACCATATCTAGATATAATTTTATATTCCATACATTTTAAACAAAGCATATTCATAATTAGTCGGGCAAAAAATAATGGATTTCATAACAATGAAAATCTCTAATGGCTGAACGTGCGACCATAATTGGAGCGGGTATAGTTGGTATATGCACGGCGATTTCGCTCCTTGAGAAGGGGTTTGATGTCCTTTTAATTGATCGCAACGAACCGGCAGAAGGCGCTAGTCACGGTAACGCGGGGGTCGTCTCACCTTGGACTTGTGTGCCTCAATCTATGCCAGGGCTTTGGCGGAGCATTCCAAAATGGTTGTTTGATCCGGAGGGGCCAATTGCTCTCAGGTGGAGTTACCTGCCTGAGTTTATTCCTTGGGTTATTAAATTCTTAGCCGCTGGAAAAGAGGAAGGATTGCCGGCAATTGCGGATGCAATGCAGGCGCTGAACCGACCGAACGTAGATCTGTACCGTCAATTACTAGTGGGCACAGGAAGTGAGCATCTAATAGTGGATTCGATGTACGTACACGTTTCCCGGAATAAGGATGCTGTAGATTTAAAGTCATTAGCCTGGAAATTGCGTGAGGAGCGCGGCGTGCCGATTGAGGTTGTTGGCCCGGAACGCCTCCGCGAGGTTGAGCCTGAATTATCACCTTCTTACAAAACAGGCGTTTTAATGAAAGGACAGGCGCGAGCAATTGACCCAGGGGGAGTTGGCAAAGCTTTAGCAGAGAAGGCTAGGCGAATGGGAGCAAAATTTCTAAAAGCAGGGGTGGATCGAATTGAGCAATCGCCGACCGGGGAGTGGAACATCCACACAGATGCTGGTGATCGAAAGGCGACAAATCTTATAATCGCGGCCGGCGCCTGGTCCGCGCGGCTTCTTGAACCTCTTGGCTACGATCTTCCATTGGAAGCAGAACGAGGATACCACTTAATATTCCAGAACCCGGGTATAACTGTGAACAATTCGATTATGGATGCTGACGCTAAATTCGTTGCCAGCTCCATGGCTGCTGGCGTGCGCTGCGCGGGCACAGCAGAATTTGCTGGTCTTGATGCTTCGCCTGATTATCGTAGAGCGCAAACTTTTGTTCGTCTTGCTAAACATCTATTTCCAGACATCAATACCAAAGACACGATTGAGTGGATGGGCAGCAGGCCATCTTTTCCAGATAGTCTCCCATGCTTAGGTCAAATCCCAAGAAAAAAGGGCCTTTTTTGTGCATTTGGGCATAGTCATTATGGCTTTGGAATGGCTCCAAACACAGGACGTGTCGTCGCTAGCATTGTGACAGGTGAACCTGTTAACATTGACCTGACCCCATATCAAATCAGCAGATTCTAGAGTTATAAAATTTTAATAGAAAATCCCTGTAAGAAATACAACGAATGGGAAATCGTAAAAATCTGGTGAGAGAATAGAAAAATGAAATCGTATGACGTTGCAGTTATCGGCGGCGGCATTATCGGAATTACATCCGCATTCTTCCTATCACGCCTCGGCAAGAAAGTTGTGGTGTTGGAGCAAGGTTGTTTAGCAACCCGGACAACCGCGAATAGCTTTGCATGGATCAATGCAAGCTCAAAAGCCGCTAAAGGTGACTACCATCAACTGAATGCCAGCGGATTAGCTGGATATAATGAGCTGGCACAAGAGTTTGGAGAAGAGCCCCTTGGTTTGAACCCGTGTGGGCAGCTTTATGTTGTAAGGACCAACGACGATACGAGGTATCACGAACTCCGCCAGCGTTGGGAATTACTTCAGGAAAAAAATTATCCGACGGCATGGGTTGAGGCAAAAGAACTTCCCAATCTCGAACCTTCAATAAATTTTAATCAAGAATATGAGGCGCTTTATAATTTTGGTGAACTTTGCCTAGATGCACCAAGATTCTCTCGATTTTTAGCAGAGCAAATCAGAATAAAAGGTGGGGTTGTCCTCGAAAACACGGAAGTATTAGAGTTAGACATCAGTTCTTCTGGGCACATACGTGGCCTTAGAACAAAAATAGAAACGCTAGAAGCTGAGAAAATTTTGTTGGCTGCAGGGGCAAGTTCTGCAGAAATGCTCGCGCAATTAACTGGTTTTTCAGGGTTCGCTAATCGATTCCCACTCAACAAGTCGCCGGGTCTTCTTGTAACCACGCCAAATCTATCCCCCCGCAAATTGACCCGCCGAGTGATTTATTGGGAACAGACACCTGATCTTCATATTTTACCCCATTTTTCGGGTGGGTGGCGAATGGGAGCCGACGATACTGATGGTGTGATCGCCAACGATGATACAGAAGAAAATCGGCGTGCCGCGGCAGGGTCTCTTTTAGAACGAGCTCGCGAACGAATAATCGGTTTTCCCGAAACATTGAGTATCAATGATTGTAGTATTGGCGTTGGTATTCGGCCTGTGCCGGAAGACGGTATTAGTATCGCTGACGTCCTGCCTGGGTCTGAGAATTTTTTTGTTGTTGTAACCCATAGTGGAGTAACGCTTTCTCCCATCCTCGGGAAATTGATGGCGGAATTTATGGAGAGTGGAACACGCCCAAGGGAACTGTTGCCTTACTCTCTAACCCGTTTCCCTGGGTTTCAATGACTGATAAAGGCCTTAGTCAATTATAAAATCATAAGAGCCCCCCAATTGTAATTCTTTACTAATTTATCTGGGTATTTGATCAGTGAAATTATGACAGAAAATTATGAATTTATTGTCATTGGAGCTGGTATATATGGTGCAGCGACAGCATGGCATTTGGCCTGCAAAGGTGCTTCGGTAAAAGTTTTAGAGGCGGACGACATTGGGACCCGAGCATCGGGTGGACCCGGACGTCGAGGCGTTCGTGCAAACGGGCGCGACGTACGTGAATTAGCACTGATGAAGCGTGCGTACGCAATTTGGCCAACTCTCCACGAGACCCTCGGAGTGCCACCATTTTATGAGCAGTGTGGACACTTATTGTTAGCGGAATCTGACACGCAAGTCTGTGAACTTGAAGCTCGGGCATGGTTACAGCGTGGGCAGGGGATAGAGACAGAATTATTAAACCGCGACGAATTGCGAACACGGGAACCGGGTCTCAGTCATAAAATTGAAGCAGCGTTATATTGCCCCCAAGATGGAGTGGCGAACCATTCGGTCACGACCCGCGCGTATGCCGCTGCCGCAATCAGAGCGGGGGTCAGTTTCTCCACCTCAACCTCTGCAAAATACATTGAGTTTAATAATAGCCGGGCAGACGCCGTAATAACAGCAGATGGACAAAGATATGAGGCCAAGCGCGGGCTCTTAATTGTCGCAAATGCTGGCGTACAATCGCTTTTAGCAGAAATTCAGTACTTACCAACATGGAATGAGTGTCTTCAGGTGCTCATAAGCGCTCCACTTGGGTTCGTTCCATTTTCTCACTTGACGGGCCATATCGGCAGGACTGTCTCCTTAAAAAGGGAGGGTGATGGTCGAGTAATGATTTCTGGAGGTTGGCATGGTTCCTGGGACCCAGAGACCAACCAGGGTTACACTATAAATGCTGCGGTTGAGGGGAACGTAACCGAGGCCATTGCAATTTATCCGTTACTCAAAGGTCTAAAAATTGAAGTTTCAGATGCAAATCACTTGGAAACATTTACACCGGATAAAATTCCAATTATTGACCAATTACGTGCTCATAATAATGTTTGGTACGCGACGGGGTGGTGCGGTCATGGATGGGCCATTGCACCGGTGATAGCGGAGGATCTAGCGAAATGGATGATGGATGGAGAAAGGCCACAACACCTCGAACCGTTCCGAATATCACGGTTCACTAAATGAAACACAAAGCAGCGATTAGCCACATCAACTAGTCCATTTCCTGGTGCCGCCAGCGTGGCGTTCCGCAAGACTGACCCAATGTAAGTTGGTTGTGAAAAAGTGACGTTGTTTTTACTTTAGTATCTCCTTTTGGACCTAGTTAGGGTCGCTGGCATTGACTGATCGGAGATAAGGCATGTGCCTGATCGTCGCGACGCCGAGCCCGCCCGCTCGTAAACAAAGAAGGGAGGCCGAAGCCTCCCTCCCGTGACCGTGCGCTCGCAACAGTCAGTGATTCGATAATCTAGTGTCAGACTAAGGCGTGAAGGCTACTCCATAATCCAAGCCGGACACTCTGTCTGTGCGAACCTGCACTGAAATCACTCGACATTGGATCACCTCCTTTCCGTTATTGAACCTTCTGTAAAGCTAACGTGATAGGCGCAGGAGGCAAGAAGTTTATTGTGAGAATGAAGTATGGACCGTGCGCTGTTTGCACTGGGACGCTCGGATCAAAGTTCAAGCAGCGGAATGCACCCCACCGTGACCAAGATCAGTACATTGTACGGTTGGTCGCCCAAAAAAACTCAACACCTTTTGTATTTAATACTGACATATTCACGGGTAAGATGTTAGGTGGCTAGGTTTTTCACTTTCATTTACTACGTTGAGCAATAAAGTCTCTCACTTCTGTGGATAACGACGCACTGCAATTTCTCCGATAAAAACCATGTGCATGCCTACCGGTAAGTTCTTTGCAAAACCCGGTGCGTAACGTGAGACCTTGTACCTCGTTCGCAAACTCATGCTCCCTGGGAGTAAAATATCGATCCTCAGGGTGCGAGTACAGAATGCCGTCAATTCGCGCTGACTTGAAGAACCTTATGTGCTCATCAATAACACCCCAGCATTTTAAGGGTCGAGGACCACAAATAGCAGGAGCAAAAACTACATAGCCCCCCAAATCGTATTTTTTGTTTTTTGCTGCAAAATACAGGCTGCTCCATCCACCTCTGCTCTGACCGAAGATAAAAATATTCCTCGCCGTTACACCAAGTTTTATAAAATATGATACCGCAAGTCGAATCTCTCTCGCTCTTATTGGTGTCAGTTGACCAGCGTAACTTCCTATAGAAAAAGAACAAAGATGAAATGCGACAACCCTTTTGTTGTTAATCTTTTTGCCGTCTAACATGTTGATGACATTTCCAAAATTATTTGGTCGACATGCCTGGACTTGTCTCCAACTTCGCGTCCCGTGGTTGAACAGAATTACTATTTTGTCCCTTGGTTCTTCGATCTCAAAGGTGCTCAGGTCAATTATTTTTCCATCATTATATAATTCTGCTGAAACGGATGTGTCTTTGTAGTGTATAGACAGGTTATTTGGATTTGGTGTCATACATCCACCAAGAAGCACGGTAATTGCCAGGCAAAGTGCGATGGTAAGTTTTTTCATAGGAAAATTCTGACAGAAAATATTTGGAATGGGTAGATCAAACCTGATTGATGAGCGTTCTATCGACCAATCGCAAACCAAAGTTAGAAAGTCTCGGTTCATACCGTCTGGTCAATCGTTCATCCATTACTCTCTTTTTCTTAACTATCGAATGAACGTGAGAACTCTGAAATACACTCCCTCTCATGGTGGAATACCCCTTTTTAATCATCCAATCAGCGATTGCGGTGAACGTCCAACCCTTCTTCCGAAGGTTGGTGATCTATTAGTATAGACATTGCTCATATTGAAAATAAGTGTGGGCATTCAAATGTGATGCACGAACTGTCAAATGGAATTTTAGGTGAACCTTTGTATTGGATTATGTGGATGACGTCCCATCGAACACCACTATTCGACAGTCACACTTTTCGCTAAGTTGCGGGGTTGATCTACGTCGGTGCCTTTGATCACCGCGATGTGGTAGGCCAACAACTGCACTGGAATGGCGTAAAGCAGAGGCGTGACGAAGGGGTCCACGGATGGCAAGGTCACAGTAGCTTCCGCTGCGCTGCCCAACCGAGATGCGCCCACGACATCAGATAGAAAGATTACTCTGCCGCCGCGCGCCATTACCTCTTGAACATTGGACACGGTCTTGTCGATGAGGTTGTCCGTGGGCGCCACCACCACCACCGGAACTGTTTCGTCGATCAGGGCGATTGGGCCGTGCTTCATCTCGCCTGCGGCGTAGCCTTCGGCGTGGATGTAGGAAATCTCTTTGAGTTTGAGTGCTCCTTCCAGGGCCAACGGATAGCTGGTCCCACGCCCCAGATACAGGACGTCGCGGGCCTCCGCTATGTCATGGGCGATCTGGGCGAGTTGTTCGTCGTGATTAAGGATCTCCGCCGCCCGGGCCGGGACTTCCGTAAGCGCGCCAACAAGCCGACCGCGCTCGGGGTCATCTATGGTTCCGCGGGCGTGTGCCATGGCGATGGTGAGACAGGCCAAGACGGTCAATTGCGTGGTGAACGCTTTTGTGGAGGCCACGCCGATCTCGGGCCCGGCATAGGTTTGTAAGACGGAATCTGATTCCCGGGCGATGGCGCTCTCCGGAACGTTCACGATGGAGAGAATCTTTTGATCTTGAGACCGCGCGTAGCGCAGCGCTGCCAGGGTGTCGATGGTCTCCCCCGATTGTGAGATGACCAGGGTAGCACCGTCGGGGGGCAGCGGCGCCAAGCGGTAGCGGAACTCGGAGGCGATATCCACTTCCACCGGAATCCGGGCGATGGTTTCGAACCAGTACTTGGCCGTTAGACAAGCGTAATAAGACGTGCCACAGGCGATTAGGGTAAGGTGCGTCACCGCCGCGAGGTCAAAGCCCAACTCCGGGAGACTGACCACCCGGGTGACCGGGTTCACGTATGAATGCAGGGTATCGCCAATGACCTGCGGTTGTTCATAGATTTCCTTTAACATGAAGTGGCGATAACCGCCCTTGCCGATGGCCGCCCCCGTGAGCCCGGTCTGTCGGACCTCCCGTGCCACTTCTTGGTTGGTTTTGTCGTAGATGATGTAATCTGCATCCGTGAGTACGGCCCAATCACCGTCGTCCAGGTAGATAATGGTCTTGGTTAGCGGTGCCAGGGCTATGGCATCGGACCCCAGGTACATCTCGCCGTCGCCGATGCCAATGGCGAGTGGGCTGCCCCGACGCGCGCCGATCATCAACTTGGTTTCACCGGCGAAAATGATGCCCAACGCGAAGGCACCCTCGAGCCGCTTCAAAGCCGCGCTCGTCGCGTCTTGAGGCGACAGACCGTCTTGTAGGTAGCGGTCGATAAGGTGGACTAAGACCTCCGTATCCGTGTCCGAGGCTAGCACGTGTCCCAATTCTACAAGTTCGGCCCGCAACTCCATGAAATTCTCTATGATGCCGTTATGAACCAGGGCCACGCGGTCTGTGGAGTGCGGGTGCGCGTTGACCTCGTTGGGGACGCCATGCGTGGCCCACCGCGTATGGCCAATTCCCGTGGTACCGAGGAGCGCCTCGTCACAAAGCCGGGCGTCCAGGTTGGCAAGCTTGCCCTCCGCCCGACGTCGGGCGATGGCGCCGTTCTGGATCGTTGCGATACCGGCGGAATCGTAACCGCGATATTCCAATCGTCTTAGCGCGTCGACCAGATGGTTAGCCACATGGTCCTTACCAATAATTCCAATGATGCCGCACATGTCGTCGTTTATGCCTTGCGTTTATTTTTTTTAACAGCCGCCTTCTTGGCTCGAAACTTCTCCGCCCAGCCGTTCATTTGTTTTTGCACTGCGCGTGTCACGGCTAGGGCATTGGCGGGAACGTCTTTGGCGATGACGCTGCCGGCCCCAACGATGGCACCGTCGCCGACCTTGATGGGTGCTATCAGGGCCGTGTTAGAGCCGATGAACGCGCCGGATCCGATATCCGTTTGGTGTTTGAAGAAGCCGTCGTAATTACAGGTGATGGTGCCCGCGCCCACGTTGGCGTCGGCGCCAACACGCGCGTCGCCCAGGTAGGTCAGGTGATTGACCTTGGCGCCGGGCTCCAGCGTCGCGTTTTTGATCTCGACGAAGTTACCGATGTGTACGTCGTCACCAATATCGGCGCCTGGACGCAGGCGCGCGAAAGGTCCGATGGTAGCGCCGTCGGCCACTTTGGTCCCCTCTAGATGGCAGAAGGGGCGGATCGTCACATTGTCACCGACCGTCACGCCAGGGGCGAACACAACGTTCGGCCCGACGACCACGTCGCGGCCCAGGATCGTGTCATGACTGAAAAATACGGTTTCCGGCGCGGTCAAGGTAGCGCCGTTCGCCATGGCCGATTGGCGCAGGCGCTTCTGTACGATGGCCTCGGCCGCGGCAAGATTCGCGCGGGTATCGATGCCCGTCAGCTCATCTGGGTCTTGGGCTTCGATGACAGCACAGTTGGCGCCGTCCCCATTGGCGATGGCGACGATATCAGTGAGGTAGTATTCGCCCTTGGCGTTGTCATTGCCGACCCGGCCCAGGATATCGAACAGGCACTTGCCATCCACGGCCATGACGCCGGAGTTGCATAAATTGGTGGCCAGCTGTTCGGGCGTCGCGTCGACGGCTTCGACGATAGCCTCAAGATGCCCTGCGCCATCGACGATCAACCGTCCGTAAAGTCCTGGATCGGGTGGGCGGAAGCCAAGGACTACGACGGCTGGGTCGTCGCCGCCGCGCCGTCGGTCTAGAAGCCTTTGCATGGTTTCCGGCGTGATAAGAGGGTCACCGCCAAATAGGATCAGCACGTCGCCCTTAAAGCCCGCCATTTGTTCTGCGGCTTGAAGGACGGCATGTCCGGTGCCGCGTTGCTCGGCTTGAATCGCGGCGGAATGGGGTTGGATGGATGCGCGGACGTTATCAGCCCCGTTACTGATCACGACCACGACGCGCTCGGGCTCAAGCATGCTCACGGATGCCAGCAGGTGTTGGATCATCGGTCGACCGGCGATGGGGTGCAGGACCTTTGGCAGGTCCGACTTCATGCGCGTGCCCAGGCCTGCGGCAAGCACAATGGCGGCAACGGGGGCGGGGGCAGGTGTTCGCTTGGACATAACCGGTCTGTCCGCTAAAAAGATACCGGCCTCAACCGGTGTGGCGACATTGCCACAGGTATGGAGTCGGGCCAAGTCAAAGATTGTTTCGGATTCTTGCAATGTCCGCATCCCCCTACGCTGCCGTCGATACGGTGATCTTCGATCTCGACGGAACCCTTATCGACAGCGAACCAGATTTGCGCGCCGCTTTGAACCAGATGCTGGCCTCGCTCGGACGTCGTACAGTGACGCGGGCCGAGGTTGTAATGATGGTGGGTGACGGGGTTCCCAAACTCGTCGAACGGGCCCTACGAATCACGGATGCGGAGCGCGACTTGGCGCCGGAAGCCGCCGTGGCGCAGTTTCTTGGGTTTTACGAGGCCGCACCCGCTGATCTCTCAGCGCCTTTTCCGGGCGCCTTTGAGATCGTGCGGGTGCTCAAGGCTGATGGGATCAAGCTTGGGATTTGCACTAACAAGCCGGAAGCACCGGCTCGTGACATCCTGGCGGTTTTTGGATTTTTAGAATTTTTTGATGTGGTCATTGGCGGCGATACGCTTGCCGATGTCCGTAAGCCTGACCCCCGCCCCCTGGCGGCTGCCATCGAGGCCGTCTATAGCCAACCGGAACGGGCAGTCATGGTCGGCGATAGCGCCAACGACATCGACCCGGCCAAGGCCCTGGGTATGCGGTCCGTGGCCGTTTCCTTCGGTTACTCGCGTGGCGCGGCTGCGGCATTGGGCGCAGACACAGTAATAGACGATTTCTCCGAGCTGCGGGAGGTATTGGTCGGGCTTGCCTGATCCCGCCGCAGACGGTATATCACCGGCCGTCACGAAAGTTTGGGCGCGTAGCTCAGCGGGAGAGCGCTCCGTTCACACCGGAGAGGTCGCTAGTTCAATCCTAGCCGTGCCCACCAGTCCCCTTCAATCCACGTTATTTTGTCTTCTCCGTCCGCGGATCTAGTTTGGTTCCCGGCTTCAGATTCGGATGCTTGAGCTTTTCACTAATCTCGCCGTTGGTGATGTGATTATAGGCCACAGCCCGCGCCGCTGTGATGGAAGGGGATCGTCGCGCTACCGGTTTCCAAGTCGCAGGTTTCGAAGTTCTGGAACATGGTCTTTTCCGTGGTACTCAACTCGGTTTACGGTCTGGTTTGGCGCAGCGTCTGAAACCGCTTCAACAGGGTGGCGAGCGCTGGGTCTGACGGGTCGATCTCCAGGTATGCCGCACAAGTAGCTATGTTTGCCCGTGCCGCTATGTCTTCTGAAATCGTCGTTGCTGCGATGGCAAGGCCCTCAAGATGATATTGCTGGGCTTGTTCTGCTTCGAGTTCTAGCTTCTTGATCTTGTCGTGGACCCTGGATTGGTCCGCCGCCGACAGTGCGTGCGGATGGGGTTTGAGTGCGCGCCGGACCTGGCGCAACGGGCGCACCACGTCGTCGCGCCACGCCGCCACGGCTTGATCCGCCTCTCGAAGGCCGCCTAAGTCAAGTTGATCCCCCCTGCTGGCGCGATACAAGGCATACAGAACAATATTTACATCGGCGCCCAATCGATCCTGCAGGTCAAGGCATGCCGCTTTAGTTTCCGGATCAGCATAGAAGCGCAGCGAATAGTCCCAAAACGGGTGGGTCGGCGAGGTCATGCCATTATCAGGTCACAACTGGGGCGCCTTGCCAATACAGCGCGTATGCAGACGGGCGCAGGCCTGCGGTCTTAGCAGTGGCGGCTGTAGTGGCCGGTGGCAGGTGGTCAGGGCACAGGTTTCGGTGTCTGGCCTGAATCAGCGTCAGGAGCGCTCGTCCGCCTCGGGCTGCACGACGGTGGGTATTTGCTGGCGATGCCAGCCGGCGGTTTGTTGGGCGGACCGGGAGAACAACACTTCTCAGGATTGATCTCGGTTCTCATAGCTTATGGAATGACGCATGTCGGCATGTTTTCTTCTCCTTAAATTGCGGCGCCGAGTATTAGCGCCAGACGCTTTAATTTGGTGAAGAGTTGGGAAATCTTTTGATCGGAGATCAGTGTTGGCGCAAGCGGTTCAGGGCGCGGCGCTGCTGCTTAGTGGGTCGGCCCGAACCGGGCTCGCGAACGACCGCGACTGTGTTTTCACTTGATTTCCGGTCCTCGCGTTTAGGTGCTGCTGGCGACAGATCTTCATATAGGGCCTGCGCTTCTTGGGCTGGCCCCCGTCGCAGCCCTAGATCCAGGAGTTTGACTACGCGGACCTGGTTCGCCTTGGGGAAGGTCAGGACGTCGCCCACACGAAGGTTGTGGTGCGCCTTTTTGATGACGTCATTGTTTACCCGGAGCTTGCCTGATTGTACGAAACGGGTCGCCAAGGTGCGGCTTTTAAAGAAGCGTGCAAACCACAACCAAAGGTCCAAGCGTCGGGCGTTATCGTCGGGGCCGACCTTGGCGGGGCTCACGATTTTCCGCCAATGAGTTCCCCAAGCTTCGCAAAGGGTGAATTTGGGTTGGCTTTCTGTTTTGAGCGTTTCTGCCTTGCGCCTGTGCGGCCGGCCTCCGGTTTTTGGCGGCGGAACTTGATGGCGCCGTCCTTCACGTGGTGGCGATAGCCCAAGCGCTTCAGGACCTCCGTCATGTCTTCGATGCCACATCCAATCAGGTTCATGAGGTCTACGGGCGGTGGAAATGCGCCGGGACGGCTCAACTCCCAAGCGCCGGCGGCGACGCGTTCGACAATATCCACGCGCACCGCCAGTTTGCCCAGGGGTCGGTAGCCGATGGCTTCGTAGAAGGCGTCCGGCACGGTTCGTTCCATGCGCACTGACATGCGGCCCGGGTTGGGCACGGGGGTGCTACGGCGATCGTGGTTGAGGTCATACAACATACCTCGAAGGGCCACAGCGGCGGGCTTCAGCAGTGCTGGTGCCAGGACCGATTCCCGCTCGATACGGACACCGATCCGGCGCAGCAACTGGCGGTCCTTTCGTTCAAGTCCGGAAATCGCGTTCACCGCCGCCGCTCGGGGCATGGAGCCCAGATGTTCGCGCAGTTGGAAAAGAATACCGCGCGCTGGACCTTTGGGTAAGGTTCCTGAATCCGCATAGAGTGGGCCCAGGCGGGTTTCCAGATACCGGCCTAGCCAGCGCGCTAGCCGTTTGGTCACGGTGTCGCGCTGTTCGGAGGACAGGAGATCATAGGCCGGGACCTTGATTCGCGGTGTAAGTAGTGTAGCGCCTTTCTCGACCGTCGCCAGTCGCGCGCCCTTCCAATGGATCGCCGGTTTGCTGGCCGGTTCTAGGAGCAGCATGAACTGGTCGTCGTTGGCGCTTACGCATTCGGCGACACGGATCTCGATTTCCTGGCGCAGCGCCTGTCCGGCGGCTCGGTCGATGGCTTTGGCGCTGACGTCTGGATCGCTGGTAGCAGTGCTAGTGTCCGCTAGAAACTTGAACCCGTCCAGATGGCCGACGGGATGACCTTCAACGATCACTTCACCATCGGTCTTCACCGCCGCCAAAAAATCCGCCTTGTCTTTCAGGCGTTTCACCAAAACGGCCGTACGGCGGTCTACGAAGCGTTGAGTGAGACGGTCGTGAAGGGTGTCCGACAGGCTGTCCTCAATGGAGTGAGCCCGATCCTGCCATTGGGCCGTATCGGCCAGCCAATCAGCCCGGTACGCGATATAGATGAGGGTCCGGACCCCGGCGATCCGTTGGGTCAGGGTGTCGATATCGCCGTCCATACGTTCATGGTGTTTGATCTGGCCGGCGATCCAATCCGTGGGTATGCGCTCGTCGCTGGTTCTGAGATAGCGGTAGAGGACGGAAAGCAGCCGGACGTGGGCGTCGCTCATAACCTTACGGAAATCTGGCACCCGACAGACCTCCCACAGAAGACGGACGGCGTCTGGGTTATTGGCCAGTTCGGCGATGTCCGGGTCTTCCAAAAGGGCGCGGAGAGCGCGTTCGTCATCCGCCTCCCGGGCCCTGACCAAGCCCGGTTTGTCCGGGGGTAGGGCAAGGCTGTGACGCAGGCGTTCCGTCGATTGGAAATCCAGACGCCAATTCCGCCAATAGACCCGGCGCAAGGGCTCGAACTCATTATTCTCCAGGGCTTTGACAAGACCTTCTTCGAAGCCGCCCACCTCTGTCGTCGTGCCGAAGGTGCCGTCCGTCATGTGACGCCCGGCGCGGCCGGCAATCTGTGCTAGTTCCGTGGGGGCCAGGGCCCGATTCAGGTGGCCATCAAACTTCCGGGTGCCGGTGAAGCAGACGTGGTCGATATCCATGTTTAGGCCCATGCCGATGGCGTCCGTGGCCACGAGGTAGTCCACCTCGCCATCCTGAAACATGGCCACCTGGGCGTTGCGGGTGCGCGGGCTTAGTGCGCCCATAACCAGGGCTGCGCCGCCGCGTTGGCGGCGCACCAGTTCAGCAATGGCGTACACATCCGGCGCCGAGAAAGCTACCAGCGCGCTGCGTGCCGGTAGGCGAGCTGTTTTTTTTGGCCCTGTGTAACTCAGTGTCGACATGCGGGGACGGGTTTGAAACTCCACGTCGGGTACCAGGGTGCGGATCAGTGGCCGCATGGTCTCGGCACCCATGAACATGGTCTCAAACTTGCCGCGGGCCCGCAAAAGGCGCTCGGTGAAGACGTGTCCTCGGTCCGGATCGGCGCACATTTGAACTTCGTCCAGGGCCAGAAAGGCGACGGGGCGGCTCAGCGGCATGCTCTCCGCCGTGCATATAAAGTACTTAGCCCGCGGCGGCAGGATCTTTTCCTCTCCGGTGATCAGGGCCACCTGGCCATTACCTTTGATGGCTACGGCACGTTCATAATTTTCCCGTGCCAGAAGACGGAGTGGAAACCCGATCATCCCTGACTCATAAGCCAGCATGCGCTCCATGGCGAAGTGGGTCTTGCCCGTGTTGGTCGGGCCAAGAACCGCAAGGATGCGTCCGCGATCCGTGGGCATATGCATGCCTTAAACATCGCGTTTCAAATGACCAAGTGCAAGAGCGTACAGGGAAATACATCAGTATGAACGGTCATATCATATTCTTGATTACCTTTCGAATTATTCTGGGTGGACTAATTGAAATTTTGTTTTCATCGAATGATGCGGCACGTCATAGAGGAACAGGACTGGGCGATATTGCAAACACTCATTTTTGAAAAGCCTGGTGGTTCTCTTTTGCACGCTGGTGGTGGCAACCGTTGCGAGCGTCTATCCCTTCAGGCGTTTGAGTCGATGGATGGTGGCTGCTCTAACCTCCAACGGCAGGACTCGCCTGCCGGTCATCAGGGCGCCAGTAATGGCGAACATAGCTACGACCATGTTGTCGATAACCAAGAGCATATTTGCGAAGTCCATGACCGGGGTATCTTCGGATCAGACCTGGCGCTCAGTGAGTATGGGCCAGTGCCGTCGCCAGCCTCTGGCTGCCAGACGCGCTCTATAGATATCAATCTTGCCCCGCGCCGCCGGCGTTGGGCGTATAACGCCGGCCAAGAGATCTCCGTTTTCGTGGGGTGCGAGCAGGCTGAGTGTGTTATCCGCCGCTAGGTGGATGGCGACGCAGGTGGGCGTCTCGATCCAGCAGGCGATGGCCTGTTCCATGGTCCGGTGCGGACGTTCCCAGTTCTTGATGTGGATGCGCGCCAAGTTATTTGCCGACCAGGGAACATCTGCTATGACGCGGGGGAGCTGGCGTTCAAGTTGGTTCTCCCGGCGCGGGTTGAAGCGGTGGGGATCGCAATGGACTACGTCGATATCAGCCAATGGGGTTTGCTTCTTGAACCCGTGCTGGTAGTCCCAGATGGCAGCGCGGATGAAGCCCGCGCCGATTGCCCAGTCCTTAAGGTTCAGCGCCCGGACGGCACGGAGTATGTCCGTACGTCAGGCATCGGACTGGATCAGGCCAAGGATAAAGGAAGCGTTGGCGTCGGCGCTCAGCGCGTCGGTACCGGCTCGTTGCCGGAATAATCGTAGAAGCCTCGGTCCGACTTGCGGCCTAGCCAGCCGGCCTCCACGTATTTCACCAACAGCGGGCACGGCCGGTACTTGGTGTCGGCCAGCCCCTCGTGTAGCACGTGCATGATTGCCAAGCAGGTATCTAATCCGATGAAGTCCGCCAGCTCGAGCGGCCCCATAGGATGATTAGTGCCGAGCTTCATAGCCGTATCGATGGCCTTCACGGAGCCAACCCCCTCGTAGAGGGTATAGATGGCTTCGTTGATCATCGGCAGCAGGATGCGGTT
>DFRF01000017.1 GCA_002378125.1 Rhodospirillaceae bacterium UBA3470
TGTGAACGTGCCGTTCGGGGTGATCGGTTTGATCAGGGAGGGCAAGCGTAACTGGGGTTATCAAACAGTGGCTCAACGAGCGCTTGACAGTAGGCAGCTCTATTGGCCCCGTGGAAAAACTCTCGGTGGCAGTAGCTCAATCAACGCCATGGTTTATATTCGTGGACAACCTGAGGATTACGATGCCTGGCGGGACAGCGGGCTGAAGGGTTGGGGGTGGGATGATGTCCGGCCCATCTTCAACGCGCATGAGCACAATGAGGAGTATCCGCCGGACGCCTGGCACGGTAACGGAGGACCGCTGAACGTCACTCGGGTCAGGGATCCTAATCCGCTGACTGAGTTGTTCATTCGCGCCGGGGAAGAACTAGGCGAAAAGCGTAACGATGATTTCAACGGTGAATCGCAGCGCGGCTTCGGCCAATTCCAAGTGACGCAAAAAGATGGGCGACGCTGGAGCGCCGCGAGGGCGTTTCTCGATCCGGCGAGGAGCCGCGGTAATTTGACCATTCTGACTAATGCAATGGTTTCCCGGGTAGTGATCGAAAATGGACGTGCGGTAGCCGTCGAGTATAGCGATACGGCCGGCTCATCTCACACCGTTCGGGCAAATCGGGAAGTCGTACTTTCGGGTGGGGCAATCAACTCGCCCCATTTGCTGATGCTTTCAGGCATTGGTGACCGTGACCATTTACAAAGTGTTGGCGTTGATTGTCTGGTGGACTGTCCAGAGGTGGGGTGTAATCTTCAAGACCATCTGGATATGACTATTTCGATTCACGATCGTAGCAAACAGTCAATTGGCTTCTCCCCTTACTTTCTACCGCGTTTGATGCGAGCGTTCTATCAGTACTTCCGCCATCGGCGCGGCTTTCTAGCCAGCAATGCGGCTGAGGCGGGGGCGTTTATTAATGTCGGCGAAGGGACGCGCCCGGATGTGCAGATGCATTTTCTGCCCGCATTTTTGCGCGATCATGGCAGGGAATTCACGTCAGGCTTTGGCTGCACCATTCATGTATGCCAGTTGCGGCCTAAAAGCCGCGGTTGGATTCGTCTCGCCGATAGCAACCCTCTCAGCGCCCCGCTCATCGATCCCTGTTATCTTTCCGATGCTGACGATCTTGGCGTCCTGAGAGAGGGCGTCAAACTGGCTCGGCGGGTGTTCCAGACAAAAGCTTTCGCCGAGGTTTTTGGAGGAGAAGATCTACCGGCGAGCGATGTGGTAACCGATACCCAAATTGAGGACGATATCAGGCAGCGCGCTGAAACTATTTATCATCCGGTGGGCACTTGCCGTATGGGGGTGGATGATCTGGCCGTAGTGGATGATCGGTTAAGAGTCAGGGGCGTGTTAGGATTGCGCGTTGCTGATGCGTCCGTCATGCCTTCTTTGATCAGTGGCAACACTAACGCGGCAAGCATGATGATCGGCGAGAAAGCGGCTGGTTATATCATTCAGGATCAACGATGAGACGACATTAGCGCCACCAAACGGTAGTGCTAATGTCGTCCCCAGGTCTTTTGGGGCGGCGGAATTCGGATATTAGGCCATCTTGACTTGGTCGCTGTCGGGACGGTTTCTGTAAGCTCGGTATAGTGATCCATTTTCAGCGAACAGGCGTTGTCGCCACGTATCTTCCAGTGCCCGCGTGTCGTGATTGTCAGGATGGTAACGTCGATCAACGAACTCCGGAAGGCGGCGCATAATCCCGGAGACAAATCCCTTTGGACCGAACAGTACGTTCAATCCAATGGCATTGTCCTTGACGCTGCCCAGCTTCCCGTCCTTGGCGAGCATCCATGCCCAAGTGATCCCCAACATCGGCAAGAGCACAACCAGGGATGCCGCCGTCGCTGCGATCCGCTCACCGTGACTATTGCCGATGATTTCGTAAACGTTATAAGCAACAGATTTGTGTTCAAGCTCCTCAAGAGCATGCCATTGCCATATCTTTATCATCTCCGGGTCGGCCAGACTTTGAAACGTCTCGTCTTCCAATAGCTGCTCCGCAAGCAAGGCGGTAAAATGTTCCATGAAAGTAGTGGCGGCAAGCTGGGTTCTCTTCGGTAACATTTTCAGAATGCGGAGGCCGAATTTTACGAAGCGGTCCGGAGTGTCCATGTCGAAGCCCCTCTCGGCAAGCAATTCGTTAAGGCGGTCATGCTCGCGACCATGAATGGCTTCTTGCCCCATGAATCCGGAAATGGCCGCTCGCTGCTGCGTGTCGGTGACATGGCTTCGAAAATAACGCACCGAATCCATGAAGTAGCGCTCGCCGGGTGGAAAGAACCCCGACAGCATGGCAAAGAATGTGGTTGCCGTAGCGTTGTCCGCATAGAAGTACTTTGGTGTTGTGTCCGGAAACTGGAAGTCTATGTGACGGGGAGGGATGCCCACTGACGCACCGTTCAGGACATTGGACGTCTTTGCACTAGTTCTCTTCTTTAAACCCATGACTCGGCCCTCTTTTTGAAGTTTGATCCTGCTTATTGCGATGATTGACTAGACATTTTTTGCCGCCCCTGTCGCATTCGAAAGAGCGCTTCGAGGGGCCGCTGATAGCCCGCCGGCATCAGGCGTTGGCCGGCGTCCAGTATCGTTGCGTCATTACCTATCAACACGCGACGCCGGTTCTTGCGAACCGCGTGGAGGATAGCGTTGGCTGCCTGTTCCGGCGTGGACCGGGCGATGCGATCGAAAAGTTCCGTAATTTCCTCCTTGCTGCCCGGGGCTATGTTCCCCATATCACCCATTCGGCTATTACGCGCAATGTTGGTCTTGACGCCGCCCGGGTGCACGCAGGTTGCACTGACACAGCTTCGCTCAATGTCCAGTTCTTCGCGCAGCGACTCGGTGAACCCTCGAACAGCGAATTTCGCGGCGTTATAGGCTGATTGGGTGGGGACTCCAATGATGCCAAAGATGCTCGAGATGTTTATCACGTGGCCGTCGCCGGATTGCTTGAGGTAAGGCAGAAAGGCCTTGGTTCCGTATACCACCCCCCAGAAGTTAATGTTCATAAGCCATTCGAAGTTGTCATAGCTCATGGCATCGACGGTTTCTCCGAGTCCAACGCCGGCATTGTTCATTATCAAGTTAACCTGTCCGTGCTCCTTGACACATTGATCCGCATACCGATAGACCTCATTCCTTCGGCTTACATTAACAACATGGGTGGTGACTCTGACCGGGTAGTCGCGCAGGTCGATGGCGATGTCTTTTAGACTGTTTTCGTCAATATCCGACAGAGCCAAATGGCAGCCTTTTTTAGCCAGCAGCATGGCGGTCGCTCGACCTATGCCTGAACCGGCACCAGTAATCGCAGCGACTTTCCCGTAAAAACGTTTCATAATATGCTCCAACAGGTAGGCGGATCAGGCACTCAGTAACTTGCGAAATACGCTGTTCCTTCCGCGCTTGATGCTACTTCCCTCAAAACGAAGGTGGCCATCCTCGAGATTGCCATAGCGTAATGCGGGCAGGTCACGCAAATAGTCATCAAGATTCTGCCAGGGGGTCCTGCTGCCCTGACGAGGGAGGCGGTCGTTGGCGCGAAGAACATATCCGGAACGTAAATTAAGAAAGTTCATCTGGGTCTTGCTCCCTTGTCCATCGACGGGTGTGACCACCCGGGCGCCAATATCGCGCATGTGATTCAGGAGGCGGCAGACGAATTCAGAGGCGATGTCGGCCTTCAGCGTCCAAGAAGCGTTGGTGTAACCGAACACCAGGGCCATATTTGGTACCCCTTCGAGCATCAGTCCCTTGTACATCAGGGCGTCCGCCACATGAACCTCACGGCCGTCGACTTCCAACCTCGCGCCACCGAATAGCTGCAAATCAAGGCCAGTGGCTGTGATCAGAACATCAGCGTCGATATGAGCGCCGGACTTCAATTGGATCCCGGTTTCGGTGACCGCTTCGATGTGGTCGGTGACCACGGAGGCCTGGCCTTCGCGGATAACCTTGAAGAGATCACCCTTGGGAACGGCGCACATGCGTTCTTCCCAGGGATTGTAATGGGGTTGGAAATGCCGCATATCGACCTCCGGGCCGAGCTGCCGGCGCGCTGTCGCCAAAAGCAGGCGTCGCATCGCCTTGGGCTTACTCAGAGAAAGTCGATATACCGCTCTTTGCAACAGAATATTGCGGGTCCGGGCCAGCCGGTAAACGGCCATCTCCGGCAGAATGCGGCGCAGGTTCCTGGATATCAGATCCTGCTCCGGCACGGTGGCTACATAGGTGGGCGAGCGCTGCAGCATGGTCACGTGGGCGGCCTTCTCCGCGAAGGCGGGCACCACGGTCGCCGCCGTCGCGCCGGACCCGATCACCAGCACGCGCTTGCCGGTGTAGTCGATCTCCGGGTCCCAGAGCTGCGCGTGAACGAACAG
>DFRF01000083.1 GCA_002378125.1 Rhodospirillaceae bacterium UBA3470
GGCGGAGTAGCTCAGTTGGTTAGAGCAGTGGAATCATAATCCATGTGTCCGGGGTTCAAGTCCCTGATCCGCCACCAGTTTCAAAAACGCCCCACGTCACATTTACGCGGGGCGTTTTCAGTTCCAGGTGTGAAGCAACGCCAGGGTTCGACTTTCCAGGAATCCGGGCCGGCGCATGCAGGTTCACCCAACGGCCGTCTAAGACACTTTTCAGGCAAGAACGATATATTCATGCTCAGGGGCAGTACGCCAGCGATATGGCGGACGAACAGAAAGGCTTCGCATATGACAAACGATCGTTTTGGGATGGGTTGGGGAATGGCCGGCGGAACGACCCTGGCGTCTGTGGAGAGGGCGCGAGAAGCCGCCATCCTCGCCGAACAGACCGGCTTCGATAGTTTTTGGATTTCCCATGCCGCCGGCGTCGATTCGGTCGCCGCCCTCGGCAGCATTGGCCGTGACGTTCCTGGCCTTTCTGAAGTCGGCACGTCCGTTGTCCCTATCTATGGCCGTCATCCGGTTGCTTTTGCGCAGCTCGTACGAACCGCCCAGAACGCAACCGGCGGCCGATTGACGCTCGGCATCGGCACCGGCAATCAAGGCTATGTCGAAGACAAGCTCGGCCTCAGCTTTGACCAACCCTACACCTATGCGCGCGAATTCATCGATGGTTTGGAACCACTCCTAAACGGAACACCAGCTGATACGACAGGGTCACTAGTTTCTGCTCATGCAGAACTCGACATTGAGGCTACCCCCACACCAATCTTACTTGCCGCGCTCGGCCCCCGGATGTTGCGATTTGCAGGAAGCCGACTTCAAGGCACGACGCTCGGTCAATGCGGACCCCGCACCATCGCCAGCTATATCCTGCCACATCTCAGAGAAGGCGCCGAGAGTTCGGGACGCAAATCGCCTCTGCGCGTCCTGGCGTTGGTAAGAATATGCGTCACTGATGATACTGCGCCCGCGAAAGCTTTGGCGCGGGAGATTTCGGCGCACTACCAGGCCATTCCATCTTATGCCGAGGCTACGAAGCACGAAGGATTGGACGACCCATCCGATCTTCATTTGATCGGGACATGGCCGAAGGTACTGGATGGTCTGGCCGACTATGGAGAAGCGGGCGCCACAGATCTCCGTGTCCAGGTAGTCGCGCCCGACGACAAGTCGCGCGAAGCAACCTACGCGGCACTGGAAGAATACTTATCGTGAAACTGCCACTTCGTCGCCCGCAGAAATGTTGGAGCACAACGCGGTTAGGATAGTTTTCGCCCAAGAGTCGACCAATCGATCCAAAGAGACATGTTAAAAACAGCTCCATTGATTGTCCGGGTGATCTCATTATCCCAACCGATGCCACACGGATAAGAACAACAGGAAAACGCCAGACATGCGACCTAACAAAATCAAGCAACTGTGGAACGAAGGAAAGTGTCCGACCCTGGGATGGCTCTCGATCTCTAACGGGTTTACGGCTGAGATTATGGCGCGTCAGGGTTTCGACGCCCTCTGTGTCGACTTGCAACACGGCACATCGGAGGCAAACGATGTGTTGCCCATGTTGCAGGCGGTTTCACAGACAGACACCGTTCCGTTTGTTCGCGTTGCATGGAATGACCCAGCGTCAATCATGAGGGCGTTGGACCTCGGTGCTTACGGCATCATTGTGCCGCTGGTGAATAACGCCGAGGAAGCGGCAGCCGCGGTAGCCGCCTGCCGTTATCCGCCAGACGGCATTCGTTCTTCGGGTCCCGTGCGCGCCGCACATTACGGCGGGGCCAATTATTTCACCGAGGCAAACGATGAAATTATCGTAATGGCAATGGTCGAGACAAAGGAAGGCCTCGCCAATCTTGACGAGATATGCGCAACACCGGGCCTGGACGCCGTCTATATTGGCCCTGCTGACCTTTCATTCGCGCTCGATATGGCGCCGCAGGCCGACAACCCGGATCCCATCCATCTAGCCACCTGCGACAAAATCCGCGACACCGCACACAAGCATGGCATTAAGGCGGTCATGCACTGCGCCGGTGCACCCTTCGCTTCCGAGGCCGTAAAGCGCGGCTTCGATATGGTCATGTTGGCATCCGACCTTAACTGCCTGATCGCGGGAGTTCGCAAACAACTCGATGACCTGAAGGCAAATACCGAGGGATAGCTTAAGCTTTCAAGCGCTCTCCAGTCTTGGCATCCGCCTGTACCGCACGTTCGTACGATGGGATCGCGGTCACCTTGTCGAAATACGCCTGAACATTGGCCGGAAGAGATTCACTGACCATTCGGCGGTAGCCGCGCATCGCGTAGCAGATACTGAGATCTGCTGCCGTCATGGTGTCTCCCAGCAGGAAACTCCGATCCGCCATTGCTGCGTCAAGCGCACCCACGCACGCAGTTGCACGGCTTTTCATCTCTGCGACAACGTCATCGAGCTCCGGCTTAAACTCCCGACGATGATTTACGATTTCACCTAACGGCCGGGCAAATGTCGATTCTGCAAACCAACACCACTGCAAATAATGGGCGTAGGTAGCATCATCTTTGCTTGGCTGGAGCTGGCCATCAGCATACCGGTCCAACACGTACTGCATCATGGCGCAGGACTCGAACATTGTCATATCGCCATCCGTCATCACGGGCACCTTGCCGACTGGGTTCATCGCTCGCCACTCCGGCGTTGCCCGGTACTCCGCGGCAAAATTCACGGGTTCGATCTCGTAAGGTACGGATAGTTCTTCGCAAACCCAAATAACACGAAACCCACGTGTCCCAGGGGAATGAAATATCTTCAACATGTCTATCTTCTCCGGTCATGTTCATTAGGCGGACGCGCGCTGATCGTC
>DFRF01000191.1:0-172 GCA_002378125.1 Rhodospirillaceae bacterium UBA3470
CTCGGCACAAATCAAACCAATCCCCTTGTCGGTATATCTTGACATCCTCGTCGTCTGGAAGGCCTTCGATGATCTCCACCTTGTAGTCTTCCCCCATGTCGCGAAACGTGCGCACAGCCTTGGCCCGATCCCAAACTTCCTTCGTAAAGACTTCATCGCGGTCGATGATCTC
>DFRF01000191.1:494-13425 GCA_002378125.1 Rhodospirillaceae bacterium UBA3470
GATCTCGCGCATCTTGGCTTCGATGGTTTCCAGATCTTCCGTAGAGAAGGGCTCTTCGCGGGCGAAATCGTAGTAAAAACCGTTTTCGATGTTTGGGCCGATGGTCACCTGGGTGCCGGGGAACAGCTCCTGTACGGCTTCCGCCAGCACATGCGCCGTATCATGGCGGATCAGGTCCAGGGCCTCTGTCTCGTTCTTGTCGGTGATGATGGCAACCTCGGCATCGGCGTCCATGACCGTGGATAAATCATCAAGTTCTCCGTTGATGCGAATCGCCATGGCCGCCTTCGCCAGGCCAGGCCCGATGTCGTCGGCCAATTCGGCGCCAGAGACGGGGTTGTCGAATTCCCGCACGCTGCCGTCGGGTAACGTAATGCGTGGCATATCACGCTTCCTCTTCAAAATCGGTGAAAACCTACGTGGTTCCTTGTGCCTATAAAGAACCAGTGCCCTTTGGGAACCGGTGAATACTTGAGAATTTCGAGGAAATACGGGCGGGATTCTTCAGGCCTGCCGCTCTGATTCGTATCAGGCAGCCGGCATCCCGTCCGTGCCGATAGTTCGGCCAAAGGTCACAAACTGAAAGCCCGCTGGCAAAAGCATATTCATAATCGCCTCATACCACGCTCGGTGTCGAATTGTCGAGCGCCGCGACCACCGTCGCCACCTTGAGGACATCCAACGTAGGCCGACGTAGAATGCGCACATCCGCACCGCGCTGGGCGCAAAGCGCCGGATCCGAGTCATGGGAATAGAGCACCACCGCCTTGCAGCCCGCTGCCGCGATCAGATGCATAGGCCCCGTGTCGTTGCCCACGGCGTGTACGGCCCGCCGGCCCAGTTCGGCCAACTGGAGTAGATTCGTGCGCCCGGCCAGATTGACCACGCCTGGCACAGCAGCGGAGATAGCGCCCAGCACATCAACCTCGTAAGCGCTGCCTATGAGGACGGGCATATGGCCGTCATTGCGTAGCTTCCTGGCCAGTTCCACGTAACGCGCCTGCGGCCAACGCTTCGCTGGGCGGTGTCGCGCGCCACCGGGCACCAGCAGGGTATAGTCATTCGGTAAATCGAACTCGCTTAAGTCCGCCGTGGCCCAGCCAACGTCGGACGATGGCACGTCGTCGATTCCGGCCATGGCCAACTGCTCACGCTGGCGTTCGATGGTGTGCATAGCATCACGTTCAGGATTGGCGTGCGGGTGCGAACACCCCGCCACGATCCCCGACCACTCCGGTCGGCGCGCACCGAACATTCGGAAATACCAGCCACTGCGGTCTGAGGTCTGTAGATCGTAAACCCGCCCAATCCCGCTATCCCGTAAGCGCCGGCGAACCCCCATCCAGGCTCCGAAATTGAGGAGCGACGGGCGCGTGTCCACCCAGACCGCGTCAAACAATCCCGATGCCCTCAGGAACGCTGCGTAGGGTTCCGTAGTCAAGGCCGTAATCCAGGCGTCCGAATGATATCGTCGGATTGCCGCCATGGGGCCGAGCGCTTGGACCATGTCTCCCAGCGCGCCTAGCTTGATGACCAGGATGTTAGCGCCCATGCGCGCCTCCGCCCTCAGTCCAACGCCGGCGGCTGTAAGACCTCGTTATAGACTTCCAAGGTCTTGGCGCACATTTTTTGTTTGGAGAAGTGTTCCGCGACGTTGGTGATAGCCGCGTCGGACAGCCGGCCGCGAGCAGCCCCGTCCAGGGCCAGGACCTTGGACAGGGCCGCCGACAGGGCGTCCACGTCCCCCGGTGGCACCAGCCAGCCGGTCTTGTCGGGCAGTACCGTCTCGCGTGCGCCGCCGTGGTCGCTGGCGATCACCGGGCGACCGAGGGCCTGCGCTTCGATCATCACCCGGCCGAAGGCTTCGGGGTCAGTGGAGGCGGAGACCACCGCATCGGACAACATGTAGGCCGCCGGCATGTCGGCGCAATGATCTACAATGCGCACGATCTCGCCCAGGTTTTGCTTCTCGACCATTGCCTCCAGTTCGCGTCGGTAGTCTTGGCGGCCCTGGTCGCCGCCAACGATCAGGCAGCGGATATCGCGGCGCTCCAGCTTGGCGACGGCTTCGATAAAAACGGTCTGCCCCTTCCATCGGGTCAGCCGGCCAGGCAGCATGATCACCGGATAACCTTCGGTTAGTCGCCATTCGTTAGCCAACTGCACGACCCGTTCGGCCGAGACTTTAGCAGGATTGAAACGGTAGAGATCGACGCCCCGGTGAATAATTCGGAGCCGCGAAGCGGGTACGCCGTAGAACCGGTGAACGTGCTCGGCAATGAAGGCAGAGATTGCGATCACCCGTTCGCCTTTCGTCATCACGCTGTTGTAGGCGCGTTTAATAAAGCTCCTGGCGTTGTAGGTGCCGTGGAAGGTGGTAACGAGAGGCCGCTTGGTGCGTTTCGCGGCATATAAGGCGCTCCAGGCCGGGGCGCGGGACCGCACGTGGATCAGGTCCACATTTTCGCGCTCAATCAACGCGGCCAGGCGCAAAATGTTCTTGTATATCACCACCGGGTTCTTGGAATGCAAGGGCAGCTCAATGTGTTCGCCGCCGGCGCGGGCAATTTCGTGCACCTGGGCACCACCTACGGATACCACCAGGGCGCGGCCACCTGCGTCCGCTATAGCCTCGGCGATCTCCACAGTGCCACGTTCCACGCCACCACCCGACCCTAAGGCCGGAATGACCTGCAGGATTGTCGCCATGCGACCGTCTTTCTGGTTTCCAGCCAGCATGTCAGACCTATTCCTGTTCCCGGGCGGTGCGGCGCTGGCATTATTGGCGTCGTTGTTCATAATTCTCCTCGGACTTGAGATCCGTATGTTTTATAAACCTTAGGTCGAACCATTTTACATGGACTATTTGGCTTGAATTTTTCTGCTTTCTCCCGACTTGCCCCCGACCGCGATGGTCACGACCGCCAACTTTCTAGAAGGTTCCCGCATGGATGAGAGTGTTTCGACGCCCAGTATCTTAACACGAGATAACGGCGCGTCTATCGCCTACCACCGCACTTCTGGCAAGAATCCAGGCGTGGTCTTCATGACCGGATTCAAATCCGACATGACCGGCGGCAAGGCACTAGCGCTGGCAGACTTTTGCCGCATACGCGGCAACGCCTTCCTGCGCTTCGACTATCAGGGCCACGGCCAATCGTCTGGCGATTTCAATGACGGCACGATCGGCGAATGGGTATCGGACGCCATCGATGCGCTGGACCAACTCACCGACGGCCCACAGGTCTTGGTCGGGTCCTCCATGGGCGGCTGGATAATGCTACTGGTAGCCCGAGCACGGCCCCAGCGCATTGCCGGGCTGTTGGGCCTAGCGTCGGCGCCGGATTTCACCGAAGACCTAATCCTGGCAGAACTAAGCGATGCGCAGGTGGCGGAGCTGAACGCCACCGACTGCGTTCTGCTCCCAAACGACTACGACGATGCGGAGCCCTATCGCATCAACAAGAAACTCCTGGAAGAGGGCGGAAACCAACTGCTGCTGCGCGAACCATTGAAGCTCAACTGCCCAATCCGCCTAATCCACGGCATCAATGACGCCGACGTGCCCTGGACTACGTCCATGCGGATCATGGAGACGGTGACGTCAGCGGACGTGGAGGTCACCTTGGTGAAGACAGGCGAACACCGCCTGTCGGAAGACCACGACCTGGAACGTCTACGTCAGACACTGGGCGCACTGTTGGATCAGCTGGAAAACTCGCCTTCGTAGATAGCCCGAAGGCCCTCGCGATAGGTGGGATAGGCTAGCCACACTCCCAGTTCATCCTTGATCCGGTCGTTACAGACCCGCCGGTTGTCCTCCCAGAAGGTGCGGCCCATTGGCGACATGGTCTCAGCGGCTTCTTCGAAGGGCACTTCATCTGGCAAATCGACCCCCAGCAACGAACAAGCAAATGTGGTTACCTCGGCGGGTGCCGCCGGTTCGTCATCGCAGACATTATAGATGGCGCCAGGGTTCGGCGCGGCCATGGAGGCTTCCAGGACGGTGGCGATATCATCCACGTGGATGCGGCTGAACTTGTGGCCGGGCTTGATGATACGCCTTGCCTGACCCATCGCCGCCTGGGCCAGAACATTGCGCCTTGGCCCGTAGATGCCGGCTAGGCGGAAGATGTGCAGGGGCAGACCGTGGGCCGCTGCCAGGTCCTGCCAGGCGGCCTCGGCAGCAGCGCGGCAAACGCTGCGGGCCACATTGGGGTTCAGTGGCGCGGCCTCATCCACCCACGCTCCGTCCGTGTTGCCGTACACACCGGTCGTGGAGAGGTAGCCCAGCCACCTGAGCGTCGGCATATCCGCCAATGCCTCGGCGAAATGCGCCAGCACGGGATCGCCCGCCGACCCGGGATCGCGGCCTGGCGGCACGGAGACAACAATGTGGGTGACGCCATCGAACCAGACGGCCTCGCCCCCGGCGGTCCCGTCAAAGACATACATGGTATAATCGAGCGCGCGGCCGGCCGCCGCCTGTTCGTCGCTCCGGCTGGTACCCGAGACGGCCCAGCCTCTGGCCGCTAGGCACGCCGCGAGGCGGCTTGCGGAATAGCCAAGACCGAAACAAAAGAGGTGGCCGGGTTGGGCGACGGTGACGGACATACTGGCTCCTGTCGGCGGGACTTGTCATTTGCCTTACAGGTCTTCAGATTGTCTGGCAATGACACTGTTCCATTTCGCCCTGCCGGCACTGATCGCCGGCCTGACCGGTATGGCGGCGGCGGCCGACGAAATGCCACCTGCCCAGCGCTATCAAGCCTGCCTCGCCGAAGTGGAGACGTTCCCAAAGGAGGCCTTCGAAGACGCCATCCAGTGGGGCCGCGAGGGCGGCGGTGGCCCAGCGGAACATTGCGCCGCCTCGGCGCTTTTGACCTTGGGTCTCTACGCGGACGCGGCGAAACGGCTGGAAGCCCTGGCCCAGTCGGAGAAGAAAGGGCCCCGATTGAAGGCCGGCATCCTGGCCCAGGCGGGCCAGGCTTGGCTGTTGGCGGACAACGCCACCCGCGCCGAGGCGGTGGCGACGACGGCCCTACAATTGATGCCAAATACCCCGGCGCTGTTGATCGCCCGGGCACGGGCACGGGCTGACCGGGGCGACTATGCTGGCGCCAAGGCGGATCTGGATATCGCCCTGGCAGGAATCCCGGGACATCCGGACGCACTGGCATTCCGAGCCGCCGCGTTTCGATTCCTAGACCAGACGGCGGCCGCGCGCGCCGACACAGACGCGGCGCTGGCCCGCGACCCCGCCCACCCCGAAGCACTATTGGAACGCGGGATTCTGAAGCGCTTGGCCGACGACAAGGACGGCGCGCGCGCGGACTGGTTAAAGCTCTTGGAGGTAGCCCCGGGAACAGGAGCCGCCGACGCGGCGCGGGCCAACCTAGAGAAGATGGACGTCAAAAAATAGGACCGATATGGAAGGGACAAGTATTGAGGCAGGCGTGTTCGGCTCCACTATATCCTATAGGATTGCTTGACGGCCGTCAGCCTTGCGCCGGCGGCTGTGGTGGATGTGTTGCTGTCCGATTAACATCACGACCACGCGCTCAACTGACCTGGGTTCTAGAATGCCGGCCTACATTTGGGAGCGCGAAGCGGCGACCTTAGCCTAAATAAGATCATCGCCATCCCATTGAAACGCCGAATTGTCTAGCTAAAGGTCGCGCCAGCACGAGATTAGCCCCCTGCCGCCAAGCCCGCGGCGTCCAGAAGTTCCTTTACTACCTTGTTCTTTAGGTCGATCCCGACCCCGCACTTGCAGCCGGGACAATTGGTACAGACGTCCAGACCCAGATCCCGCGCCTGCGTGACCGCCTCGTCCTTTTCCGCCTGCGAGCTCAGGGGATCAAGGCGCACGATCTGCAGCTTCAATAACGAGAACGGATTGCCCCACAGGTAGCCTTCGTCCGCCGCCACAGCGGCGGTAACCCCGCCCTCGTCGAACTTCAAATTCTTGGCATGCATAGGGCAATTGTGGAGGCATGCGTAGCACTCCACGCAGGCCGTCAGTGCGTGGTAGTCCTCCGGAGCTTCGACGTTCAGATCGTTACCCGCCGCCTGCACCGGCATGCGGCCACGCATCTGCCGGGCGATCCCGTCCCGCTTCACCACCAGGTCCGCCAGGACAGGCAGGGTCGCCATGGCGCTGATGCGGTCGCCGTCGCGGATGCGCGCCCGACAGGCTAGCCTGGGACGACCATTGATATCGACAGTGCAGACCCCGCAGTTCCGGGCCCGGCAGCCATAGCGGAAAGCTAGGTCTGCATGGCCATTCAACTGGGCCTGCAAGAGGACGTCCAGGACCATGGGTTTTTCGTCAACGGACCGGCTTTGGTAGTCGTATTCGACAACCGCCACTTTGCCGTCGCGATTTGTAACTATTTCGACCTTCATCCTTGAACCGACTCCGCTGGCGCGCCGGCGAGGCTCCCGGGCTCTATCTCCAATGGGCCGACTGTTTTGTTCATCACCGCCTCATAATGTTTGCGAATGCGCCGGTCACTGATCGGTGCCGGCAAGCGGCGCAATACTCTGAGCTTCGCCTTCCGCCAGAAATCACCCACCAGATAGGCCCCCAACCGACCAAACGGAAGCCCCTCTCGACCGATGCGCCGGGCCATGAACATGCCATCTTCACCACGACGGATGACCGTCGAATAAGGTTTTGCGAAGACCGAGATTTGAGGCCCGTCGGAACGTACATGGCCGCCAACGCTGCCATCACGTTCCCGCGCCGCCGCTGCAATGGCGCGGCCACAAACCAACATATTCGCAAGCTCGATGTATTCGATGAAAGCCTGGTTCCAAGAGCTATACGCTGGAATGCCGACGTTCGCGAGCGCCGCCTCGATCCGCGTGCAAACCGCCTCGAACCGGTCCAGACGTTGGACGGACCGGACCGGACCGATATTCGCCCAGGCCGCGTCCTGAAGTTCCACTTTCAACACCGCCGCAGACTGGTTTCCATCCCGGCCGAAGAGTTTGGCCGCAGCCGCCAGCGCCGGCTGGAATGCAGCGTCGGCGACTTTGTTGTTATGGGCCAAGGCATGAGCGGCTGCGCTGTGGCCGCTGCGAATACCGAAGATAGCGCACTCAGCCAAGGCGGTTGAACCCAACCGGTTCGCCCCGAAGACACCTCCCATCGCCTGACCGGCAGCATAGAGACCAGCGATGGCGTCTCTGCTCTCTTCCGCAAAGGCTCCACCATCAGGATCAGCGCGGAGCCCACCCATCATGTAATGTGCGGCGGGTCGCACTTCCCACGGTTCCTTCAACTGTCCCGCCGCCTTGCTCATGGCCTGACGGACATTCCTATAGGCCGACGGCATGACCTGTTGCAGATAGCGCTTGAAGTGATCACCCGACAGCGGCGCCTGGGCGTTCTTGGTCAAATCCAGATAGGCTCCGCCGTTGGTGGTGCCGCGCCCATCCTCCACGGCCAGCATAATCGCCGCCGCACATTCCGCTCGAGTGCGGAGCATGACGCAATCTAGAATTACCTTCCCGTTTTTATCCAGAAGATCCCCCATGAAACTAGCGACCGACGGCTCACCGCAAAGTAGCCCCTCATAAGACGGCGGCGAAGTCAGACAGAACGGCAAGAACTGCAACTGTTCCATGTCAATGAGGTCGGCGCCGGCGCGGGCCATTACCGCATAGGCATCACCTGTATTGCCCCGCATGGTGTCGGTCTTAGGGAAAAAGAGCGTGCTCAGTCCGCCCGCCGCGATTACCACCGCAGGCGCGCGCGCGACCACCAGCCTGCCACCCGACGCATCATAGACAATCCCGCCAACGACCCGCTGGCCTCCAACGTCTGTCGCTTCGGTGATCACGACATCTAGGAACCAAGCATCCTCCATGTAGTCAACCCGGGGGGTTTGCACCACCGCTGTCCACGTCGCATGGCTGAGCGCGACGCCGGAGTTGGCGTGCCCGATAGTCCGGCGTTTGGTGTGCCCCCCCATGGCGATAGAGACGGGCCGGGGGCCCCCACGTTTGGCGTCCACCTTCGGACGCGCACCGCGCTGACGGTACCAATCGTAGGCCGCCCGGTTGTCTCTCGCAAAAACCTGCGTGATGGCCTTGTCGGGGATGCTGCCCCCACCCATGCGAAGGTTGTCTGATAGCGCTTGTTCCGTGTCACTGTCTTCCCCCGTCGCGCGCACGGTCACCTTGCCCTCTGAAATCTTAGTGTCGGAACAACCAATGGGGTCCTTGGAAACCACAAGCACCCGCGCGCCCCGTTCGGACGCCGCCTGCGCCGCCGCACTCCCCGCGCCGCCGGAGCCAACGACAATCACATCGTAATCCCACCATGCCGCTTCGATGGACATGTATCACCTCCTCAAGACGGAAAGTGAGCATATCAGGGGCGGCTATCAATTCAATCATGTAGCTTTTCGCAAATGGTGGATCCGACCATCAGATCTGCACTCGAATCATGGTAGGCAATCAATATAAATGTGGCTTAACCACTTCATAGCTAATGACGAAAACGTTATCGTTCCGCGATTCTTAGACCTGACGAAGAGATGGAATCAACATCAACCCAAAGTTTTCGGCACGGTGGTCGTCTTCATTATACCGCCGACGAGGTTGCCGTCAGGGTCGACTTGCCACACCATGTATTTGTGCATCTAGAAGGAGACTTTTCATGTCCTGGGACAGGAATTCTGGCAAAATGCTGCACGTGGTTGATCACCCGTTGGTTCAGCATAAACTTACGTTACTTCGCGACAAAGAAACCGGTACATCTCAGTTCCGACAATTGCTGAAGGAGATCGGGCTTCTCATGGGATATGAGGTGACGCGTGGCCTTCCCACAAGGCCGCGGATTGTCGAAACCCCTATGGCACCCTGCGAGGGCAACACCGTCTTCGAAGACGATTTGGTTATTGTCCCCATCTTGCGAGCCGGCCTCGGGATGGCCGACGGTCTGCTGGAGCTAATGCCTGGTGCCCGAGTAGGGCATATTGGTTACTATCGTGATCATGTCACCAAGCGGCCTATAGAGTACCTCGTCAAGCTGCCGGATACCGCGGGGCGGAAATTCATTGTCGTCGACCCGATGCTTGCCACCGGATTTTCCGCAACGCACGCTGTAACGGTACTTCAAGACCGGGGTGTTGCCGCTGCAGACATTCGGTTTATGGCACTAGTAGCATCGCCAGAGGGCATCGAAGTATTCCACGAAACCCACCCTGGCGTGCCCGTATTAGTAGCGGGCCTCGATAGCCACCTTGACCAAAATGCATACATCGTGCCCGGCCTAGGCGACGCTGGTGACCGCCTGTTCGGCACGCCTGCAAGAAATTGACTAATTTTTATACAGATAATTTGGTGATGTTTATTTTTTAATCAATAAAAACTCCCCCTTTTGTTATGCCATTGAATTTTCATGTTTTTAATGTGGCATAGTGTTTGCTAATTCATTCCGTATGTAGTGGGACATTGAATTTGAAAAGTTCCGTAATATCGCGAGGCAGCTATTGGTAGATGATTGCGCTAGTGCCAATTTCGAGGATTTTATCACATGGGTGAAAAAGCGCGCTGGCTAGGCAAGATTGAGCTGATTTCCTTATCAAAATACTTCGGTGAAAGCGCCGCCGTCGATGGCATTTCCCTGACCATACCGGCAGCTTCCTACTGTTGCCTACTAGGTCCCTCCGGTTGCGGCAAAACAACAACTTTGCGTTTGATCGCTGGACATGAAACGGCTAGCGATGGCAGCGTTCTGATTAGCAACCGCGAAGTTACAGGCGCGCCGCCAGCGCGGCGCGGCACAGCGATGATGTTTCAGAACTATGCACTGTTTCCGCATCTGAACTGCCTTGAAAACGTCGCTTTCAGTCTGCGCATGCAGGGCATCGACAAAGAGGAGCGAAACTCTCGGGCAATGGAATTGTTATCGCTCGTGCACATGGAAACTTATAGGGAGCGCATGCCTTCACAATTGTCAGGCGGTCAGCAGCAACGGATTGCCCTGGCGCGCGCTTTGATCACTAAACCCGACGCCCTGCTGCTGGACGAGCCACTTTCTGCGCTGGACCCGTTTCTGAGAACCCGTATGCGCGCGGAGCTTCGCCAGTTGCAGAAAAAATTGGGCATCACTTTCGTTCACGTCACTCACTCCCAGGACGAGGCTATGGCCTTGGCCGACTTGGTCGTAGTCATGCAAAGCGGGCGCATCGAACAAGCGGACCACCCTCGCGAAGTCTTCAATGCCCCAGCCAATAGCTTCGTCGCTAAGTTCATTGGCGGGCACAATGTCTTATCCGGCGTTGTGCGTGAAGGTGGCGCCTCAAGTTTGTTTGTCGAAGGGCCGGGTGATTTCCGCTTCGGTGTGAGATCGCAGCAATCGGAAGTGGGCACAAAATTGAGTTACGCGATCCGAACCGATGCGATAAAGCTCTCGCCTCCCGATATGGCGCAGGCCGAATTTAGTGCTGTTCGCGCCGTGATTAAAGAGACCGAATACGCAGGGTCAGACGTTCGGGTGACCCTTCAGGCCTCAGACGGGCAGGAATTTGTCGCCGTTTGCAAGGAAGCTGAATTTTACTCTCACGTTTGGAGCGCAGGGGACAGCGTAAACGCCTCGTGGGACCAAGAGAGTATCCATGCCATTGGGCATGAGGACTAACTCCTGACAAATAATTCAACCAAGAGAGGAAAGGAAGAACAGATGACTAAAAAAACTAAGAGTACGGGACCGAAGGGCCGCATTGGTCGCAGAACATTTATGAAAGGAATTGCCGCTACTGGTGGCCTAGCCGCTGGTTCCGGAATGATGACAGGTTTCCCAACGATTTGGGCCCAGAACATTAAGAATGTCACTCTTCGCCAGTTCGGGACCGGCGTGTCGAACATCAACGAGATTGCCAAAAAGGTGAAGGAAGACCTCGGCTTCACTCTTGAAATGACGGCGCTTGATACAGACACCACGGCACAGCGCGTCGTTACCCAGCCGAAATCTTTTGATATCGCCGACATCGAATACTTTACCGTAAAGAAAGTGTGGGGAGCCGGTAACCTGCAGCCCTTCGACGTTAGCAAATTGAAAAATTACGACAAGATCGTCGGTATCTTTAAAAATGGCAAACTGACCCCAACCTCCAAAATCGCTCAGGGCACTGCACCGCACACTGTCGGATTTGCGGACTCTCAGGAGTCCAAGACCTTCGCCCCCTCAGAGACCAACTGGTACACACTCGTGCCGACGATTTATAACGCCGACACCTTGGGAATCCGTCCTGACCTTATCAAGCGGCCAATAAATTCATGGGCCGAGCTACTAAACCCTGAATTCAAGGGCAAAGCGTCGATCCTAAATATTCCCTCGATCGGCATAATGGATGCGGCCATGGTCTGTGAAGCGATGGGCGAGGTCACGTATGGCGACAAAGGTAATATGACCAAGGCTGAAATCGACAAGACCATGGCGATCTTCACGGAGGCGAAGAAGTCGGGCCAATTTCGCGCTTTCTGGAAAACCTTCGACGAGTCAGTCAACCTCATGGCTTCCGGCGAAGTGGTGATCCAGTCTATGTGGTCGCCGGCAATTACCAAGGTCCGATCGATGAACATCCCGTGCATATACCAGCCACTGAAAGAGGGCTATCGCTCCTGGGGCGGCGGTCTAGGCATGTCGCGCAACCTGTCGGGCATCGCCTTGGATGCCGCGTACGAGTACATCAATTGGTATCTGTCCGGCTGGGTCGGCGGTCTCTTAATGCGCCAAGGTTACTATTCCGCAGCGCCGGAAACTTCGAAGTTACATATGAGCAGCGACGAGTGGGGCTTCTGGTTCGAGGGCAAAGCAGCGAAGTCCGACATCATCGATCCGTTCGGCAACAAACTCGAAAAAGCCGGCGCTACCCGCGATGGCGGCTCATTCTATGACCGCATGGGCCGAGTCGAGTGCTGGAACTCCGTTATGTCCGAGAATCGATATATGGTTCGGAAGTGGAACGAGTTCATTGCAGCGTAAGTATTGACTAAGAAAACCATACCAAGAGATTATGGCCCCGGGAGAAATTCCGGGGCCGTTTCTCTTGGGCCCCAAGTTTGTGCTGGAGGCATAGTTTTTGAAGACGCAACTGCAAATTCTGCCTTTGATCGCAATTCTAGCGCTTTTCCTGATTGGCCCAATTTTAATTATTTTTGTCGTTAGTTTTTGGGATTATACCGAATTCAGTCTAGTCCCAGACTTCGTGCTGACCAATTATGTCGAGCTATTCGAGTCATCGGTAACCTATTCCATTTATCTAAACACTCTGAAATTTGCAGCACTGAGTTGGATTCTTACCCTCGTGATTGGTTTTGGCGTGGCTTATTTCCTTGCCTTCCATGTTCGCCAGTTGCGATGGCAAGTGATCTTATTCTTGGTCTGCACCATCCCTTTTTGGACATCAAACATTATTAGAATGATTGCTTGGATACCCGTACTTGGACGCCATGGATTGATCAACAAGGGACTAGTCAATATGGGCATAGTCGACCAACCGGTGGAATGGCTTTTGTATTCCGATTTCGCCGTGGTCCTGGCGTTCGTGCATCTCTACACCCTGTTCATGGTGGTGCCGATCTTCAATTCCATGATGCGGATCGATAAGTCAGTGTTGGAGGCCGCGCGCGACGCCGGTGCAAGCGCGATGCAGGTCCTGACCCACGTCATTATTCCCCTTTGCCGTCCCGGCATTGCCATTGGCACGATATTTGTCGTCAGTTTAGTAATGGGTGATTTCATAACTGTCCAAGCGATGTCTGGGGGACAAAGCGCTTCCGTTGGAGTCGCTATGAATCATAAACGTGCCCTCCTACAATATCCAGCCGCTGCAGCGGACGCCATGATCTTGCTCATCGTTGTGCTGACCATGGTCGCAATGCTAATGCGAACCGTGAACATTCGAAAGGA
>DFRF01000206.1:0-133 GCA_002378125.1 Rhodospirillaceae bacterium UBA3470
CGGCCACTCCTTACGGAAGATCATGAGGCGGCGGCATGAAAAACAACGACATTCCCCTGGCAGCAACGGTCAATGGTCGCGGCGTAGGATTCGTGTCGTCACCGGCACTCCGCCTCAGCGAAACCTTGCGCGA
>DFRF01000206.1:484-2989 GCA_002378125.1 Rhodospirillaceae bacterium UBA3470
GGGCTGCGATGCCGGCGATTGCGGGGCGTGCACCGTACTATTGGACGGTGCGCCCGTATGCGCCTGTCTGACCCCGCTGGCACAGGTCGAAAACAGTGACGTAATTACCGTCGAAGGCCTCGCCAACGATGGGAACCTCAATGCCCTACAAGCATCGTTCCTCCGCCACGGCGCCGCCCAATGCGGTATCTGCACGCCCGGCATGTTGATGGCGGCCACAGCACTGCTAGCCATCACCCCTCAGCCTAACCGTCATGAAGCGAGAGAGGCCCTAGGCGGCGTATTGTGCCGCTGTACGGGATACCAAAAGATAATCGATGCCGTCTGCGACGCGCACAGCCCTGACAGCTCCCAGTCCCTGCCGGCCGCTGGCGGAGCAATCGGTCAACGCCTTCGTCGTTTAGATGGACGCGCCAAGGTGGACGGCGGTGAATTGTTTGGTGCCGACCAGACTCCAGCCAACGCACTCCGGGTCCGCGCGATCCGCTCCCCCTTTGCGCGCGCCAAATTCAGCTTTGGCGACCTTGAGGCCTGGATTGCGGATCGACCTGGCGTTGAAACTATTTGTACGGCCGCCGACATTACCGGATCCAATTGCTTTGGCGTGATCCCGCCCTTCGCCGATCAACCCGCTTTAGCTGATAGCCAGGTTCGGTTCCGGGGCGAAGCCGTGGCCATCGTCGTTGGCGACGCCGACGTAATGGGCACTTTGGATTTATCCGATTTTCCTGTCGACTGGATGCCTGAGACAGCGACCGTTGATCTGGCAACCGCGACCAAGTGCGCGGCGGTACACGAAAATATCATCGGAAATCAACTGACTGCCGGCCACGTCGTCACCGGCGATGCCGATGCCGCACTGGCCACCGCTGTTCATGTGGCAGAAGGCATATTCGAAACAGCCTACGTGGAACATGCGTATATCGAACCGGAAGCCGGAGCGGCGTGGATGGACGGCAATACCTTGGTAATCCAGGTCTGCACGCAGGCCCCCTATATGAACCGCGACGACGTAGCCAATGTACTCGGCCTAGACGTTGATGCGGTTCGGATCATACCAGCAGCCACGGGCGGAGGCTTTGGCTCAAAACTCGACGTGACCCTACAACCGCTGTTAGGTTTGGCCGTGCTGAAAACGGGCAAGCCCTGTCAGATGGTGTTTACCCGAAGTGAATCGCTTCAGACGTCGACCAAACGGCATCCCGCCCGTATGCGCGCCCGCGCTGGAATTGATGCCGTAGGAAAAATCGTCGGCATGGTCTTTGACGGTGATTTCAATACCGGTGCTTACGCAAGTTGGGGACCAACAGTGGCCAATCGTGTGCCCATCCATGCCTCTGGCCCCTACCGGACACCGAATTACCGGGCTGTGGGACGCGCTATCCACACCAATGGTCCGGTCTCCGGCGCCTTCCGCGGGTTTGGCGTGCCGCAAGGAGCGTTGATTCAAGAAATATTGTACGATGATCTTGCGGATATGGCAGGTCAGGATCGGCTTGAGTTTCGGCGAAAGAATGCCTTGAAAGACGGCGACACATCCGTCTGCGGCCAAGTGATGGAAGGCGTCGGGATCGGTGAGTGCCTAGACGCGCTGACGCCACGTTGGCGTGACGCCTTGGCGGAAGCAAAAGCCTTCAATGCCGGATCTGAGACGTTTAAGCGTGGCGTCGGTGTGGCATCATGCTGGTATGGGTGCGGTAACACGGCTATGTCCAATCCGTCGACCATTCGCTTGGGCATCACAGCGGACGGACGCTTGGTCCTGCATCAAGGCGCAGTAGATATCGGTCAGGGGTCCAACACAGTCATTCCGCAAATTTGTGCCGACGCTTTGGGCATTAGCCTTGAGAAATTTACTTACGTGGGCGGCGACACCGCCCTGACGCCGGACTGTGGCAAGACGTCGGGATCACGTCAGACGGTGGTCACGGGCAACGCCGCCGCCATCGCCGGCCGCGCCCTTCGAGAGACGATCTTGCGTCAATCTAACATGGGTCCAAACTCGGACCTACAGCTGGATGGCAACCGATTGATCATTACCCATGAGGACGCTAGTCATGTCATCGACCTGACAAGCCTGCCTGCCAACACCCATGGCTACGTTTTGTCGGCGGAAGAGACCTATGACCCGCCCACAACGCCCCTAGACGAGAACGGTCAGGGCAAACCGTATGCCGTGTACGGTTACGGTGCCCATCTGGCGGAGGTGGAAGTGGATCGCCGTTTGGGAACGATCAAGGTGATCCGCATTACTGCCGCGCACGATGTCGGCCGCGCCATCAATCCGCTATTAGCGGAAGGTCAGATCGAGGGGGGTATTGCCCAGGGCCTCGGCATGGCACTTATGGAGGAATACCTCCCTCAAAAGACCGAAGACCTGCACAACTACCTGATCCCGACGGTGGGCGACATGCCTGAAATTCAGTCTATCCTCATCGAGAAGACTGACCCCGAAGGTCCAATGGGTGCCAAAGGCCTGGGTGAGCATGTGTTAATCCCGACGGC
>DFRF01000069.1 GCA_002378125.1 Rhodospirillaceae bacterium UBA3470
TATCCTGCCCCGCATTACCCGAGGCGAATGCGGGTTCTGTATCGGGCTTAGCGAACCGAATTCTGGGTCCGATCTATTCGCGGCCCGGGCCAAGGCCGAGAAGACGGCGCGCGGTTTTGTCCTGAACGGCTCCAAGGTGTGGACTACCTACGCCCAGTGTGCAGACTACATGATCGGGCTTTTCCGGACGTCATTGCCCACTGATGACAACCGCCGCCATGGCCTGACCCAGTTCCTGATCGATCTCAAGTCCGATGGGGTTGCCATCAACCCGATTGGCAATATGGCTGGTGGTGCGGATTTCAACGAAGTCGTGTTTACGGACTGCTTCGTACCCGCCGCCCATCAACTGGGAGAGATCGACGGGGCCTGGAAACAGGCGACCAGCGAACTGGCCTATGAGCGCAGCGGTCCCGAACGTTTTCTGGAGACCGCTTATATACTGACTGAGCTGACCCGCACGCTGGGCCCGGAGCCCGACCGGCGTGAGGCCGAAGGCCTGGGGCGTCTAGTGGCGCAGTTGCACACGCTCCGGCGCATGTCCGTCTCCGTCAACGGCATGTTACAGGCCGGCCATGAACCGGTATTGGAGGGTTCCCTCGTCAAGGATTTGGGGACGATTTGGCAGCAGATCTTGCCGACGAAGGCACGGGACCTGGCAGCGTTTGCCGAAACCGCCCCGGAAGAGCGCGCGGCTTTCGATGCGCTGTTGCCACATGCATTACGTATCGCACCGAAGTTGACCATTCAGGGTGGGACTACGGAAATCCTCCGCGGCATTATCGCCCGCGGCCTTGGACTGCGATGAGGGATCTGACGCCGTTATTGGCGCCGCGGACGGTGGCTCTGGTCGGGGCTTCTGACAATCAAAACATTCTGCGCGGACGGATCCTGAACGTTATGCGTCAGCATGCCTTTGACGGGCAGCTATTCCCCGTCAGCCGCTCGTGCGAAGTGGTGCAGGGCCTTCAGGCTTACCCGTCCGTGGACGCTTGCCCAGAACCGGTGGACTTGGCGATTTTGATCATTCCGGCCAATGCCATTGCCGACGCAATGCGCCACTGCGGCCAAGCCGGGGTGAAGGCCGTGCTGGTCCTGGCGTCGGGGTTTGCCGAAGAGCCGAGTGCCGCTGGCGATGCTTTGCAGGCCGAGTTGCTGGCCATCGCGGACAGTTATGGGATGGTTGTGTCCGGGCCTAACACGGAAGGCTTCTCCAACATGGGGGCAAAGCTTTGCGCCACCTTCAGTCCGACTATGGAACTGGAAGCCACAACTCTGGTGCCGGATTGGCGGACGGATGGGCACGTAGCCGTGGTCGCGCAAAGCGGTGGGGTCGGATATTCTTTCTTCGACCGCGGACGCCCCAAGGAATTACCGTTTAGCTATGTCGTCACGACTGGCAATGAGGCGATGATCGAAAGTCTGCACGTGGTCGATCATCTCATCGATGATGCAGCGACGGGCGTGATCTTGATTTTCATGGAAGACGTGAAATCCCCCGAACTTCTCCGACCCGTGGCGGAAAAGGCACTGCGCGCGGGCAAACCCTTGATTGTCACCAAGATTGGCCGGTCCGAGGCCGGCGTGCGGGCGGCCCAATCGCACACGGCGGCCATCGCCGGTGATGACACCACCTACCGCGCCCTGTTTCGACGCTATGGAATTCTCGAGGGCCGGGACCAGGACCATATGGTTGATCTGGCCCAAGGCTTTTCTGCCTATGCTGGCCGGTTGCCGGCTGGCAAGCGGGTCGGCATTTTCACGGCCAGCGGCGGCGGTGGCGGTTGGCTGGCGGATGCATGTTCGGACGTCGGTTTAACCGTACCTGAGCTGGACGTTGCAACGCGAGCCGCCATCGATGTTCATCTGCCGCCCTATGGTACGTCTCAGAACCCCGTGGACGCTACTGCCCAGACCATCCGTCAGCGGGGGTATGCGGAAATGTGCGAATTGATCGCTGGGTCACCCGAGGTCGATGCGGTTTTGGCCGTCACATCAGCGCGCAATCCGGCCGGATGGGAGCGCGAGCGCGAGACACTATTGCGGGTCGGGAGGGAAACGGAGAAGCCGATCCTTCTTTGGGCCTACACCTTACCGCATCCGTCGGTGCGCGAGTTGGTCAGTCGCGCAGGATTACCTTTGTTTGAGAACCTGCGGAATTGCGCCGAGACGGCGGCCGTTATGGCCGATTACATGGCCTTTCGCAGAGATTTTTTGGCGCCGACCTCTGTGAAGGAATCGCTGCCGCGTCGGTCGGTTGCTGACATTCTGGCAGGGCCGACGTCGATAGTCTGTGAAGTTGACGCTCGGCGCGCGCTGGCGCCCTACGGCATTTGTTCGGAAGGTACGGCACTCGCCACATCGGCAGAGGAGGCAGTGGCCGCCGCTGCTCTGATCGAGCGTCCAGTGGTCCTTAAAGTCCAATCACCGAACATTCCTCACAAGACCGAGGCTGGCGCCGTGGCCGTTGGCGTAAAGGGCGGACCCGAGGTGGCGGCTGCCTTCGAACGAATTGTGGCTAGCGCACGTGCCTATGACACGGCGGCAGATATCCAGAGCGTGCTCGTTCAACCGCTAGCTGACGATGGGTTGGATGTGATCCTTGGTATTCATCGCGACGTCCAGTTTGGACCTATGCTCATGCTAGGCCTCGGCGGGGTGTTTGTGGAGGTGCTGGACGATGTAGCTTTTGCGCCGGTCCCTGTCGATAGGAAAATGGCCCAATCGATGATCGACGACCTGAGGGGAGTGGCCCTCTTCGTCGGCGCCCGGGGCGCCCCACCGGCGGATCGTGACGCCCTGGTAGATATAATGATCCGCCTGTCCCAGTTCGCCGCTGATCATGCAGACCGAATTGACGAAATCGATCTCAACCCCGTGCGCGTCCATGCGCAGGGCGACGGCGTCACTGTTTTAGACGCCCTCATCGTAAAACGGAGTGCCCCATGACCGCTTACGTAACCTATGACGACATTGGCGTGACGTTAGACAATCTCGTCGCCACCATCGAAATCCAGCGCCCACCACATAACTTCTTCGATATTGCTTTGATCAACCAGATTGCCGATGTGCTGGAGAAATTGGATGCAGATGGTGACTGCCGGGCCAGCGTGTTGTGTGCAGAGGGCAAGGCCTTCTGTGCGGGCGCCAACTTTGGTGACGGCGAAGCTTTGGACGAAAAGGGCCAATTTAAGAGCCAATCAGAAGAGGATCGGGTCCGCCACCTCTACATGGAAGCGGTGCGCCTGTTCGAATGCCGGAAACCGATCGTCGGTGCCATCGAGGGGCCAGCCATCGGCGGCGGTCTCGGGTTGGCCATGGTCCCGGACTTCCGGGTGACTTGTTCAGAGGCGCGCTTTGCGGCGAACTTCACCCGCCTGGGTTTCCATCCTGGTTTCGGACTGACGGAAACCCTACCGGCCGTAGTTGGGCAGCAGAACGCGAACCTTATGTTCTTCACCAGTCGTCGCTTCAAGGGCGACGAGGCGTATGCAATGGGCCTGGCCGACGTCCTGGTTGCAAAGGAGGAGGTGCGCGCTACGGCACACATTCTGGCTGCGGAAATTGCCGAGAACTCGCCGCTTGGCGTGGGCGAGACCCGAGCTACCATGCGTCAGGGGTTGGCCGACCGGGTCCGGACCGCGACTGCGCGGGAACTTGAAATTCAGAAACGTCTGAAGGCAACCGCGGACTTCAAGGAAGGCGTCAAGGCTATGGCTGAGCGGCGAGTGCCCAATTTCATCGGCGCCTGATCACCGCCCATCGAAACTTTTCACGAGCTGAAAATTGATTTCATTCTATGTTGATCCGATGTGGCCACGGGATTAAACAAAGGCGACTCGGATCGTGACTGTTGCGGTCAGTTGCCACCGGGAGGACACGAGATGACCACAAACCCCTCAGTGGCTGAGCCCTCCGCTATGCATCGCCTTTTGCACGCGCGGTCGGTCGCCGTCATCGGCGCATCCGAAGACCGCAGCAAATTCGGTGGTCGGCTGATCCACAACCTGCTGCACCACGGGTTTCAGGGGACGGTCTATCCCATCAATCCGAAACGGGACGAGATTTTGGGCCACAGGGCCTATCCCGATATCGCCGACGTGCCGTCCCCGCCGGACGTCGCCGCTGTGGCCGTACCGGCGCAACACCTGCTGGTATCTCTGCAAGGGTGCGTCGACGCAGGCGTCAAAGTGGCCATCGTGATCACTGGTCAGTT
>DFRF01000023.1:0-2692 GCA_002378125.1 Rhodospirillaceae bacterium UBA3470
CTATTTTTTTGCGCCGATCAGCCGATCTTGGAGGATTGTTCCCGCGTCATACAGCGCGGTAATTTCTGCCTCGTCCATCCCAAGGATACCGGACAGAACCTCGTCGTTGTCCTGCCCTAACAGCGGCGCCTTCGGGTCGGACGGCGCTGCATAGGCCGAAAACTTAGCTGGCATACCGGGCACAGCGAAATCGCCTAACAGCGGATCATTCACGGCACGAACGGTGCCCCTTTCAACGAGATGAGGGTGCACTATGGCCTCATCTAAAGAGAGCACGGGCGCACAGGGCACACGTTCCGCTCGAAGGGCATCCAGGGCCGCGTCACGCGTACCCAACTCTGACATCCATGTTTCAATGATACCACCCAAAGCTTCTTTATTAGCTCGCCGGTCGCGCGGTGACTTAAACCGTGGGTCCTCCGTTAATTCCGGCTGCCCCAGCACCCGCACCATTTGTGGCCATTGGTAGGGCATCACCATGATCGCGATATAGGTTCCGTCGCCAGCGCGAAAATTACCGGTTGGTCCACCGTCTGGATGATGAGATCCGGATCGTTGTGTAACAGCTTTTTTCCCCGACATGGCGATTTTCGGGACGTTTACTTCCTGGGTCTGAAAGTAGCTGTCGACTAGAGAGGCCTCGATGTGCTGCCCCTCCCCCGTCTTTTCGCGATGCAGCAGTGCGAAAGCGACGGCCATCGCCGCCGTGATGCCAGTTACGGAGTCACCCAACGCATTGGGCAACTGACATGGGCCACGATCGGATTCACCTATGCCGGCCGTAAACCCGGCATAGGCGGCGCCGATATAGTCGAAGCCTGGCTCTTTACTTAGAGGTCCGGTCTGCCCAGCAAGCGATACTGAGCACATCACGAGACCCGGATTGATCCTCTTCAACTCTCCATAAGCCAAGCCGTATCGAGCCATAACGCCGGGTGCAAAATTCTCTATCAGAACATCTGATTTCTCAATCAATCGAAACAGAATGGCACGACCTTCGTCACTTTTATAATCGATGGCTAGGCTTTTCTTAGTGTGATTGTGTTGGAAAAAATAAGTGCTGGCAGAAGAATTCTCCATTCCCTCACCGCGTGGTTTGAGACCGGAAAACCGCCCCCGGTCACCATGTGGTAGCAATTCTACCTTGATAACCTCAGCTCCCATCTCCGCCATCACCCTGGCGCAGGTGGGACCCGCAACGAACTGGCCAAGGTCGAGCACCCGATAGGACGTAAGCATAGGGTCCATAAAATGTTCCTTACGTAACGGGCTCTTTGGCGCAGCCCGCGTTCTCAAGATACTTTTCGATTAACCAAATACGGTCGTGGCCCCAGAATTGCTCGCCATCCATGATGAACAGCGGCACACCAAAAATGTGATCGTCCATCGCCTCTTCCAGTGAAGCCTCATAGTCTTTTGGACCATCACCGTTTTGGTATTCGCGGTATGCTTCTGAGGACATACCTAAGTAATCGATGGCTCCTGCTATCGCATCTACCTCATCCACTTCAAGCTGTCGGTTGAAGAATTCCTTAAACACGTGACGGCAGTAATCTACCAAACGACCTTCTCTCTCCGCGAATAGCCCACCGATGAGAGCCGGAGCCGTGTCGAAGATCTTCAAAGGCCCGCGGATCATGTAATCCTTATCCTGGAGGTTCGCGTTCCGACGCACGTCCATATAAGAATACTTAACTTTGAATTCCGAATAGACGCTGCGCTGTCCCTTACCTTTGATACGCAACTGGAACGGCTTCCATTTGATCCGCACGTTAAATTTTTCTTCCAACGCGAAGGCGGGGTCGAACGCGATCCAGGCGTATGGGCTCTTGAAGTCTGAATACATCTTAATTTCTTTAATCTCGCTCATGGGCTCGTCTCTCCAGTTCAGCGGTTTGTCTTGCCCAGCAGGTGTTCGGCACCTTGGTTATACAAAAGGCTGTTGTTTTCGGCGTTGTGTTTACCGTTGTTCTGTTTGTCCTTCATAAGGTTAATGGCGTTACGCACAGCAATGCGCTGCTTCATGCGCTCGCGCCAATTGGCAACATTTGGGAAATTGTCGAAGGTCGTCCCCAGGTTCTTTGCGATAAAGGCCCATGGAAAAACGATCATGTCACAGATGGTGTAGTCGTCACCCAGTATGAAGTCCCGCCCCTCAAGGCGATTTTCCAACACCGCCATGTTCCTTTCATACTCCCCTTTGTAGCGATTGCGGCCATAGTCCTGCCCCTCTGGGGCGTAGTTCACAAAGTGACTCAATTGGCCGCCGATGGGCCCTTGATTACCAACCTGCCAAAACAGCCACTCATGCATTTCCTTGCGAGCGAACGAGTCCGTGGGCATGAACTTACCCGTCTTCTCTGCCAGATACAGCATAATGGCCCCAGATTCGAATACGCTGACTGGTTCTCCATCCACATCGTGATCAACGATCACTGGAATCTTGGCGTTCGGACTGATGGCCAGGAACGTAGGCACGAACTGGTCCCCCTTGGCCAGGCGAACCAGGGTCGTGTTGAAGTCAAGACCACACTCTTCCAGCATGATCCCGACTTTCCACCCGTTCGGCGTTGGAGAGAAGTAAAAATCGATCATGTTTCTCGCCTCATGCTGACTGCGCACGAGCGGCGTCGTATTCGGCCTTTAGGCGCACCACTAGATCCGCCGTGGACAACACGTCGTTGACCGATCC
>DFRF01000023.1:3072-10503 GCA_002378125.1 Rhodospirillaceae bacterium UBA3470
GACCCCCGAAACTCCATGTCCACTTTGGCTCCCGGCAGCGCAACCTCGGTCGGGTCCAAGCCTGCAGCCATGATACTCATCGTCAAGTAGCTCGCAGGAATCCCCGAAAATTCAGGTGTGTAGGTGATGTCGGCCGCAGCGGAGTTCAAAATCATGTCTTTATAACCGGAAACCGCGTTGGCCTCGTTAGTGGTTATGAACCGCGTGCCCAAATACGCCAGGTCGGCGCCCAACGCGCGAGCCGCGTAAACCGATCTGCCATCCGATATACAACCCGACAACATCAAAGGTCCGTCAAAGAACGAACGCACTTCGGGCACCAATGCAAACGGGCTGAGGACACCCGCATGCCCACCAGCACCGGCGCAAACCAGAATCAAACCATCCACCCCGGATTCCAACGCCTTCTGCGCGTGTCGGATATTGGTGACGTCATGGAAGATTAGCCCGCCGTAGCTGTGCACCGCATGGGCGATTTCGCCCGGCTTGCCGACGCTAGTAATGACGATAGGTACCCGGTGCTCGACGACCGTGTCCAAATCCTCTTCCAAGCGGTGGTTGTTACGGTGAACGATCAAGTTCACCGCGTATGGTGCGACGAAGTTGCCCTCGGCACGCGCTTTATCCGTACGCTCTTTGATCTCTGTCAACCATCCATCGAGATTATCAGGATCACGCGCATTCAATGCCGGGAAGCTCCCGATCACACCGGCCATGCATTCGGCGACGACAAGGTCGGGATTGGAGACTATGAACATAGGCGCGGCAACCGCCGGAAGCGCGAGCTGATCGATGAGTTGCTCAAATTCAACAATAGGTTCGGGCATCACTTCCACCGTTAGACTCCTTAAAGAGACAACATTATGTTCGTTTGCTGCAGGAGCGAAAAGGCGTCGCTCTTTCAAAAATACAGTACCATTTCGACATGTGAAAACCCGTACCTAATACCGAATCAAACATTGCGTTTAACTCAAGCAGGGTCAGGAAATGAAGACTATTGGCGTTATCGGCCTCGGCGTTATGGCCACCCGGATGATCACTAACACGATGGCGTACGGCGGGTTCCGAATCGGTGCCGCGTGGGATCTTGATCCCGAGGCCTGCAAACGAGTCTCGACCCTAGCCCCCGGTATCCGCATCGTCGAGGATCCTGACGCCCTGATTGATGACGGCCGGCTCGATGGCATCTATATCGCATCCCCACCGGCGTCCCATGTTGATTACGCCACAGCCGCAATCACGCGTGGCAAACCTGTCTTGTGCGAGAAACCCCTGGGAATTGATCTGGAGATAACCCGTCGGATGACCGAGACAGCAGTCACATCCGGTGTGAGCAACGCGGTCAATTTCACATTTGCGACAGCGCCAGCGGTGACTAAACTAGAAAACGCACTTGCAGACGGAACCGTTGGCAAAGTGGCCGCCGTCGATATCCGCCTGCATTTCTGTAAATGGCCTCGCGCATGGCAATTGCCCGCCACCTGGCTAAACCAACGCGCCGAAGGCGGTTTCGTTCGGGAGACTTTTTCGCACTACGCGTATCTAGCGGATCGGTTATTCGGACCGGCCACGTTGGAGCACGCTGTGACCCGCTATCCAACCGACAATATAGGCTCAGAAACCCATGCGCTGGCGCTCATGTCGGCTGGCGGCGTCCCAATCACCTTCGCCGGTGGCACTGGCGGTTTGGACGCCAGCGGTGCCGACCGGATTGACTTCACGGTCTGGGGCGCGAACGTTGCTTATCGGCTCTATGACTGGAACCGCTTACGTTCAAACGGCGGCCATGTTTGGAAGGAACATCTAGAAGAGATCACCGACGCTCGCCAAGAAGGTTACCGTCGCCAAGTCAGCGCCATTGGCGCCTTCTTCAACGGCCATGAGCACCCACTCCCAGATTTCGCCCAGGCGTTCCGTATTCAAGAACTAGTCGAGGCGATTTTAGCAACAAAATCTTAGAAACTTCGGACGGTGACAATTCATCAAGCGCAACATATTTTGGATAACCCACTATTACTCGATTAACCCTTAAATTAAACATACGCGTTGAATATCCCTTATGAAAATTTGGTGAACGTAAGTTTTCATAAGGATCGTTGACTGAAAATGAGAGCCATGAGCGTTGCCCGGGCTCAAGAAGGCAAACTAGATTCTGTCAGAGAGGATAACCTGGCTATGGAAATTAAACGCGTAACCCCCATATTGGGAGCAGAAATCATCGGAGTAGATCTTTCAAAACCGTTGAGCAATGCCGAATTCGACACGGTTCATAAGGCCTTTGTTACTCACTCGGTTTTAATTTTTCGCGATCAAGACCTCTCGGCACAGAATATGATCGATTTCAGCAGCCAGTTCGGCCCGTTGATGATTCATGTCTTGAAAGAGAGCCTTCTGGAGGGCCATCCGGAAATTTACAAACTTTCGAACCGCCGAAAGAAGGGCAAATCAGAAGGTCGAGCCTATGCCGGTCAGTACTGGCACTCCGACCTCACCTATGAGCCGCGACCTTCGCTCGGGTCTCTTCTCTACGGGATCGAGGTACCGGAAGTCGGCGGCGATACGCTGTTCGCGAGCACTGCACACGCTTTCGAAACCTTGTCCCCCACTCTACAGACTATGCTGGAAGGCCTAACCGCCGAACACTTATTCGCACATGCGTTTCGCGGTGGGATCAACCGCGCCGCGCGCGACGGCGATCCCCTGAACGAACGCCCGGCTGTACACCACCCGGTCGTTCGACCGCACAGCGTTACAGGACGTAAGTCGCTATTCGTAAATGAAGGGTTCACGGTGCGGATCAATGAGCTCACACCCGATGAAAGCAGTGCGATGCTCTCGTTCCTTTTCAACCACATGACCCGCCCCGATGTGGTCCTGCGCCATCATTGGCGGCCCGGCGATGCAATTCTTTGGGATAATCGCGCACTAGTGCATCGGGGCGTTAACGACTACGGCGACGAAGATATCCGGCATATGCATCGAACTACTATCGAAGACCGCTTAGTTTAAATTAAGTCCTGATCAGTAATCGGTGTTCACAGCCCGTAAACGTTCGAATAACTCTCCCGATTTCTCGGTCTTTATTATGGTTGCTGGGTGATAGCACGTGTAGAATCGAATTGCCGCAAGCCTTGCATGGCCCCGGGTTTTCCAATCGGCGATCGATCAGCTTCAGGCTAAGGATTGACTTCTCTCGGCGCATATGATCCCTCTCGCACATGCATGCTGTTATCATTCCCGTCACCCCTTTTCAGCAGAACTGCACCCTGGTCTGGTGTACGGAGACCATGGAAGGTGCCTTTATCGACCCCGGCGGAGAGGTCGACCGCCTTCTTGCCGTGGCCGACGATCAGGGCGTGACAATCGTAAAGATTCTTATCACTCACGGCCATATGGACCATGCCGGCGGAGTGGCCGACATGTCCGAACGATTGGAAATCCCAATCGAAGGGCCCCACGAAGATGACAAGTTCTGGATCGACCAGATAACCGAATCGGCGGAGAAATATGGTATGGATCCTGGACCGCGGCCGTTCACACCCGATCGATGGCTTAACGGCGGCGACGAGGTTTCTTTCGGCAAGGTTATCCTGAGCGTCCGTCATTGCCCCGGCCACACACCCGGACACGTGATCTTCTTTCACGAAGATCTGCAGTTCGCGCAGGTCGGAGACGTTTTGTTTCGCGGTTCTATCGGCCGCACGGATTTTCCACGCGGTGACCACGAAACACTCATTAACTCTATCAAGACCCAGCTATGGCCCCTGGGTGACAGCGTTACCTTTATACCCGGCCACGGACCCACATCAACCTTTGGCGAAGAACGTCGGAGCAATCCCTTCGTCGCCGATTAGCCGTCGACAACACGGTTTATATATTGACCGTTATCGCCCCCCCGGTGAATTAACCGTCAGGAGATTTGGCGCACTTACAACTGTTGGCAAAGATCCAAAAAAACTTGCTTAGCTTCGAAACTAGTCGTTCTTATCTCTTGAGAACGCTGACAACAGCTTCTTCGGCTCATCTGCATGGAAGGCGCGAGCAAAGGCGGCCACGCTGGCTTCAGCGGCAGCATCACGCGTCATGCCCTCCCATTGTCGCAGTAGACGTTTTTGCTGTCGAACCGCTCGGGGCCCCGCGCGGCAGATGCTTTTCAGGACGGCATTGACCGCATCATCCAGACAATCGGGAGCCACAACTTCTTCAACGAACCCCCATTCAAAGGCCCGCTTGGCATCAATGAGTTCACCAGTCAACATCAAACGTCCGGCCCGCCCGGCCCCCATAAGCCCCGGTAACAGTGAAGCCTCAATAACTGAGGGTAGGCCGACGTGGACCTCGGGCATACCAAAACGCGCGTCATCGGATGCAATTCTAAGATCACAAGCCGCCGCCAATTCCATCCCGCCCCCGAGGGCAAAACCATGAACCTTGGCGATTACTGGGACCGGAAAATCACGAATGCACAGCATGGCGTCATGTAGGTGAGATATGAAAGTGGCGGCCGTGTGCCGGTCCAAGGTCGCCATTTCCTTGATATCGGCGCCCACTACCCAGGCCTTACCCGCACCGGACAATACTACCGCGCGGAGTTCATCGTCCTGCCTCAAATACCGAAAACTTTTTGCGATATTGGCAATGAGGGGCGTGTCGAGAGCATTCAGTTTTTCTGACCGGTTGACGACCACTTCAACGACCTTATCATCCGCCACGTTGCTCGGTCTGATCTGAACTTCGCCCATTATTCCACTATCCGGTACCGTCGTTCCGCGCTGTTGGCGCAATAATCGTTAATTTTGGCTCAGATTCCTATATTTTTGTTCATGAGTACCAATCTCCAAAAACCGACATGATATGCCCCTCGTATTACCAAAGTAATTTACCACAAACTGTCCCGACCTTAGTGTTCAAGCTCACAACGATCCGGACGGTGGCGGCATTAAATAAATTTTTTTCACAAACAAATCCTTTCTGTTAGACAGCCTAAGCGTCAAATGGAATTACTGAAATGGCTGGCAATCGTTGAATTTCCGTAACCCTTATCATTCCGGTCATTAAGCTTCGATGCGCATGATCGATGCGGAAACGTCGAAATTACCGAACCAATTCGGTTTTTATGGAAGAATTCAGAATGGGGACGCGACTCAATGGACGTTTCCCGCTATACCTGATCCATCATGACGTTAATTACTAATACTGACGCGCTCAGCGCATTTTGCGCGCCTCTCCATAGCGAAACGTTCATTACCGTCGACACGGAATTCATGCGTGAAAAGACCTACTGGCCACAACTCTGCCTCGTACAAATTGGCGGGCTGAATGCTGCGGTTGCCGTCGATGCCCTGGCGGATGGCATGGACCTCACCCCTTTGTATGAGCTTTTCGATGATCGAAACGTGACCAAGGTCTTTCACGCTGCCCGTCAGGATCTTGAGATTTTCCTGCACCTCGGCAATCGTCTCCCCGCGCCTTTGTTCGATACGCAGGTGGCAGCCATGGTTTGCGGCTTCGGTGAATCCGTGGGCTACGAGCAGTTGGTCTCAAAACTGGCCAATGCCCGGCTAGACAAGGGGTCTCGCTTCACGGATTGGGCTATGCGGCCGTTAAGCGACCGACAGATTAGCTACGCCCTTGCGGACGTCACGCACCTTCGCGTCGCCTACCAGAAACTCCGTGACCGGCTTGAACGAGAGAACCGAACCCAATGGATTGAAGAGGAGATGGAGGTCCTACGTGACCCGAACACCTACCGACCAGACCCAATGCGGGTTTATCAGCGGATCAAAGGTAAGTCGGGCAATGGTCGATTCTTGTCGGTGCTGCGCGAACTTGCGGCGTGGCGTGAACGCGAGGCCCAACGCCGCGATGTGCCACGGAACCGAGTGGTTCGAGATGAAATCCTAGTGGAGATCGCACACCACACACCGGAAAACTCTCAAGCCCTAAGTCGAACCCGCGGCCTGAGCGAAAAGGCGGCACACGGTCCCGTGGGCGACGCCATTCTTGATGCCGTGAAACGCGGACTGTTAAAACCAAAAGACCAATGGCCGCAACCGTCAACTCGGCCCGACCTACCCCGTGGCATCAGCCCGACAGCGGACTTGATCAAGGTTCTTCTAAAAAAGGTGTCTGAAGACGCCAATGTCGCGGGACGATTGATCGCCTCAAGCGCCGAAGTCGATTTGATAGCAGGATTTGGCGAAAACGCCGACGTCCCGGCGCTCAGGGGATGGCGGCGTGAGATTTTCGGCGAAGATGCACTACGACTGCGGGCCGGGGAGCTGGCCTTGGCGATCAAGGGCAAACAATTAACTGTGCGGGAAATTATCGATCAAGCGGCCGAGTAGTTTCTCAGTCAGGCGATCCGCCCGCGCCGTCCGATGGTCCGTGCTAGTTTATCAAGACGCCGTTCCACCGCCTCGCTAGTGAAAATTTCCCGGTCTTTCCGTTCGTCACTAGAAAGGTTGAGAATCAACTCTTTATCGACCAATTCAAGATTCGTCATCGGCAATAAACCAGGCGCAGCACCCGACAGGGTGTAGGCTAGTCGCAATGCATTGCCGAGGGTCTCGGCGCGCTCCAAATCATTTTCCTGAAGCAACGCCATCGTCGGCACCACCGACGGATTGTCCGAATTTCCCTTATAGCGAAAGAACAGACTGAATGCCAAAAACGCTCGGTCGTGGTGACTTAAACCTGCGAAAGGTAGCCGCAGCGCGCGCAAGAACGCATGCTCGGCACGGTAATCGGGATGTTCGCTCCAACCAATATCACTCAACATACAGGCCGCCATGCGCAACCGACTCTTTGCGTCCCGCTTCTTTGGGAACAAAGGTGCCAGCCAGGCATAAATCTCGTGGCCAGTAATGCTGAAACGGCCCGTCCGCTCGGCCATACCGGCACACCCAGACAACAATGGATCCTGATCACGCACCTCATCGGGCAACATGTCTAAAAGCTGGCCCTCGCGCATACCGAAGCCAGAAAATACCGCCTTCTTCGCCCGAGAGACTGCCAGAAGGCCGTTCACGACAGAGGCAACGAACGGCAGGCTAGACAAGCGCCCTTGGGGAATGTCGGAGACACCCCACTTGCTATATGGCCCCATACCGATAATCACGTTACATAACCGGCGCGCATCGCCGCGTCTGATTTTGTAGCCATCAACTACATGCAGGGGATAGTTGGCCTGTGCGATGAATACTCGAGCCAGCGCCCGGCAACCACCACCGGCCAGGAACAGATTACGTCCTTTTATATTTGATAACCACGGAATTTCCTCCAGAGCCTCGGAGACGATGCGCATGGCTTCGCTGCCGTTCTCCCTAGATCGCTCACGCAGGCGCAGGTGGCCTATCGGCAGTGTTCCGCTGCGTCCAAACTGGCCCTTGCGCACCTCTACCAAGTCGACACTGCCGCCGCCGATGTCCG
>DFRF01000128.1 GCA_002378125.1 Rhodospirillaceae bacterium UBA3470
ACACAGAAATATATGCCGGAAAAGTATCAACTGGCGATGACCGCGGCTTTCGAGCATTTTACCGCCACTCTGGGCGAGGCGATGCTCAAGGATGAAACGGATATGTTCCGAGATGCGGATCCGGTAATGCGGGCGATGTTTCTCTGGCATGGTGTGGAAGAGGTTGAGCACAAGGCAGTGGCGTACGATGTATACCGAACCGCGGCAGGCGGAGGTTATTTGACTCGCGCTTCGGCCCTGGTGGTTGCCATGCTGATGGTGCACCTGGTCGTCGGACCGGTGTTCGTGAATATGTTGCGTCTTGACGGTGCGATGCGACGGCCGACGGTAGTGCTGCGTGGTCTAAACCGGCTCTACGGTCGTCGCGGTATTCTGACCCGCATGTTGCCCGAGTTTGTTGCGTGGTTCCGTCCGGGATTCCACCCCTGGGAAACGGGCATGCCGGAGAAAGTCGCGGCATGGTTGAAGGAGTACGGAGAGCATGGTGATCCGATGCGGGCATCGGCCGCCGTATATGAAACCGAGCCGGTGAGCGAGGCCGCCTGAATGGTCGGCGGAGAAGTGTCTGAAACGGCTGTAAGGCCAAAGATCGGGGCGCGTCACTGCCACAGGCCGGGCAGGCACTGTGGCAGTTCGGCCATCCGGGACTTGCTTGAGTTCCACGGCTTGGTGATGAGCGAGGCTTGCTGTTTTGGTCTTGGGGCCGGACTCGGCATTACCTATGTGGAGACTGCAGCCTCCAATACCCCTTTCATCGTGCATGTGCGTTCAATGGAATTCGAGGAAAAGGTATTCAATACTTTGGATGTTCCCTTTTCCTGGCGCAGCTATCGCGATCAACGGTCCGCCAATACGGATCTCAAACGGGTGCTGAATGAAAATCGACCCGCACTGTTGTTAACTGACATTTTCCATTTGCCCTACTTCCAAAGCAGCACACATTTTGCAGGGCACGCCATCGTGGCATGGTTATATGACGAGGAGCGGGACGAGGTGTTGGTCAGTGATACCGAACGCCCGGGATTGATCGCGGTATCTACGGCTGATTTGGCCGACGCACGCTTCTCCACTGCGCCCCCTTTCATTCATAACGGAAACCTGTTTGCCCCCGAAGCTATCAAAGCCAGCGTAACTCCGGAACGTATTCGGAGGGCTATCTTTGACAATGCCTATGCTCTGGCGAACGGCGATCGTTTTAGCGGTCTCGCGGCGCTGGATACTTGGATTGACCGGCTGTCACATTGGGCGGCTGACGAAAACTGGCGCTGGTCGTTGCGTTTTGCTTACCAGGTGATCGAAAAGCGCGGTACTGGGGGAGCCGGATTTCGTACCCTGTACGCCGATTTTTTGGAAGAGGCCAGTGCACGGCTTACCGTGGTGAGAGATGCGAAGTTAGTGGAGCTCATGCGAGGCGCGGCAGCGGCTTGGTCCGGCTTGGCGGCTGTTTTGAAAATGGCTTCCGAGGCAACGACATTTCCTTCCGGCGATATCGAGTTGGCTATTAATCGGGTTAAATCACACGAGTCGCGTTATGTGAAGTGTGTACTAGATGCTCTGGGCTGATTAGATAAAAGCGACCGGACCCGGAGCGATACACTGGCTCTTGGGTGAGCCAGGCCAATGGAAAGGGGGAAGCGATTCGATGTCAGATCGTTATTTAACCATGGCCAAGACCTTCTTTGGCACATCCCATCCCTTGTTCAACGCCTTCGGCGTGGAAGTGGAGGAAGTTGGCAAAGGCCGTGCCGCCATGAGCCTCTCCTGCCGTCCAGCGCTTTGCGATCGACACGGGGGGCTTCACCGAGGAGTTGTTGTCACGCTATTGGATACCAATTGCGGGTTGGCAATATTTTCCCGACTTGGTGACATGCGTCCGATTGCGACCATCGATCTGCGTGTGGATTTCATTCGCCCCGTACCCGCGGGGGAGGGAATCTACAGCGAGGTGGAGTGTTACGCGGTACGAGGTGATATCGCCTATGTGCGCGGACAAGGTTGCGCTTATTCCGATCATAACTTGCTGGCAACGGTATTCGGTTCGTTTGCCGTCGGTACTCTCGGGCCTGCATTCGATTCAGCCATGAAAGGGGAGGGGAAAGTATGAAAGAGCGATCGCTTTTGAATCGCCAGATGACGGGTTGGCCGACATGGCTCTGAATAAAGCGCAAAAAGAAATGCTTGAAAATACTCCATTTGTGGAGTTTCTAGGTCTTGAGGCGCTGACCTCTGATGAGGGGTTCTCTTGCCGGTTGTGCTTTCGAGAACAGCATATCGGTAACCCTCTGTTGCGTACCTTTCATGGCGGAATCCTCGCCAGTTTTGCCGAAATAACGGCAGCTCTCTATTTGATGGAATCGCTTAATCTAGTCGAAGAGCCGTTATGCAGTAGTATGACCTTTGATTATTTACGGCCCGCGTTTGCGGGCACAATTCGTGCCGAGCCTTGTATTGTCCGTGCAGGAAGACGTTTCGTAGTCGTTTCCGTCGACGTTTATCTGGATAAAACGCTTGTGTCAATCGGGCGCTTTATCTATAGCCGCTAAGTATTTTCAACTGGGGGCTGATGCTTTTTGAACCACCTGGGAAAATACCATGATCATATCGCAAACATTACGTCGTGCGGTCCAGCAAAATCCTGACGGCATCGCCACGATTTACAAAGATAGAAAGCGGTCATGGCGCGCTTTTGAGAATCGTGTTGCGCGCCTGGCCGCGGGCCTTCGCGCCTTGGGAGCGGAAAGAGGGAATCGCGTCGCGATCTTGTCACTCAATAGCGACCGCTACCTAGAATATTTTTACGCCGTGCCATGGGCCGGCGGGGCTCTTAATCCCGTCAATATCCGCCTGGCACCGCCGGAGATCGCGTACAGTCTGAACGATTCCGCATCGTCCATCCTGTTTGTCGATGATGCATTCAGCGACATGCTGTCAAAACTGCGGCCGCTGCTTGAGACCGTTCAACATGTGGTTTTCATGGGCGACGGTAGTTTACCGGACGGTTGTGTCGACTATGAGTCGCTTATCGCTGAATCCGATCCGATGCGGGATATCAGCGAAGGAGGGAGCGAGCTTGCCGGACTGTTCTATACCGGGGGGACCACCGGGCGGTCGAAAGGCGTGATGCTGAGCCATGACAACCTTGTCTTCAATGCGCTTAATGTGGTGCCGGAAATGGATTATGGGTCCGGCACGATCTACATGCATGCGGCTCCGATGTTTCATTTGGCCGATATGGCAAGCACTTTTGCCGTGACGCTAGCTGGTGGCACGCACGGCATCGTACCTCGTTTCGACATAGACGATGTGCTCTCTTTTATTGAGCGTGAAAGAGTTACACATGCCTTACTCGTGCCAACGATGATCAATCTGCTGGTGTCCTCCGGAAGAATAAAGGAATTCGACGTAAGTAGCGTCAAGCGCATGCTCTACGGAGCGTCGGCCATGCCTGAGTCAGTATTGATCAGCGCCATGAAGCAGATGCCGGACGCTCTGTTCGCTCAAGGGTATGGACAGACGGAGGCGTCACCCATCATCACCGCCTTGCCACCCGATTTCCATGTCCCTGGAGGCGACAAACTTCGAAGCGCGGGCAGAGCCGCGCTGGGAGTCGAGGTTGCCATTTTTGACAAGGATGATACCGAGCGGCCGAGATGCGAAGTTGGCGAGATCTGCGCCAGAGGTCCGAACGTCATGCTGGGTTATTGGGGAATGGAGGAAGCCTCCGCTGAGGCCCTGCGTAACGGCTGGTTGCATACCGGCGATCTCGGTTATATGGATGAAGACGGGTTTGTCTTCATCGTCGATCGCGTCAAGGACATGATCATCAGTGGTGGGGAGAATATATTCTCGGTCGAAGTTGAGAGTGCTATCTATAGTCATCCCGCGGTACAGGAATGCGCGGTGGTGGGGATTCCCCACGATGAATGGGTTGAAACGGTGCATGCAATCGTCGTGCCTCGCCAAGGCCATGTGCTCACGGAAGACGAGCTGTTGAGTCATTGCCGGGAGTTGATTGCCGGTTACAAACTTCCACGTAGTATCGAGTTCCGTAGTGAACCATTGCCGATAAGTGGCGCCGGCAAGATTCTCAAGAATGAGCTGCGTGCACCCTACTGGGAGCGGATGGGCCGATCGGTTACCTGATTTATCATTCTCGTCAAAACCACTTGCTTGGATGAGGAAAATTATGAACTTGCAATTTACGCAGGAAGAGCAGGAGTTTCAAAAGACGATACGCGCATGGATGCGGGAAAATATTCCTGAAGAGATTAGTCGTATTTCCGCGCTTGGCGAAATGCCGGAAAAATCGCAGCAACAGCAATGGGAGAAACGGCTCGGTAAACAGGGTTGGCTGGCGGTAACTTGGCCTGAACAATACGGAGGTCCGGGATGGACCGCGACACAGCGTTATCTTTTTGATCTTGAGAGGGCCATGGCTGGGGCGCCTCCGGTAAGTCCCTTCGGTGTCGCCATGGTAGGCCCTGTGATCTACACGTTCGGATCCGCGGAACAAAAAGAGCGATGGCTGCCCGGGATAGCCAGCGGCGAGACGCTTTGGTGCCAGGGTTATTCCGAGCCCAATGCCGGATCGGACCTCGCATCCCTTAAAACCCGCGCCGAGCGCAAACGGGACCATTACCTGGTCAATGGCCAGAAGATTTGGACCACCCAAGCGCATTGGGCGGACATGATGTTCTGTCTTGTCAGAACCGACCCCGATGCCAAGAAGCAACAGGGCATCTCTTTCCTGCTAATAGATATGAACACGCCGGGTATCGAGGTTCGTCCCATTTATACCATTGATGGGCACCATCACCTCAACGAAGTGTATTTCACCGATGTCAAGGTGCCGCTGGACAATCTGGTGGGGAAGGAGGGTATGGGGTGGACGATCGCCAAGTTTTTGTTAACGCATGAGCGCACAACGATCGCCGGCGTTGCCGACAGTCACTATGCATTGGCGCGCATGAAGATGGCTATTGACGAAGCTCCGTATTACATCGATAAGCAACAGGCGCGACGACGTGTGGCCGAGCTGGAAGTCGAACTGATGGCGTTGGAGTACACCAACTTTAGGACCGTTGCCGCGACAGACGAGGGCCGACCTTTTGGACCGGAGTCTTCCGGTCTCAAGATCAAGGGTACCGAGCTACAGCAGAAAATGTCCCAAGCGATGGTCGAGATGGGCGGGTTGATGTCGCTTGTCTGGGATAGTTCATCAGCGGTGGGTAATGAAAGCTTTAATCATTCCCCTCGTCGGTACAATTTTCTTCGTGCCTGCACGATTTATGGCGGATCGAACGAGATTCAGAAGAACGTGCTTGCCAAGATGCTGTTAGGTTTATGAGAGGTCATAATGGAATTCAATCTTTCCGATAACACGACCATGGTTGCCGATACGGCGCGGCGGTATCTCAAGGATCACTATGGTTTTGATACCTACATGCAACAACTCAACCAACTCAATCATTGTGATCCATCACGATGGGAGTTGATGCGCGAGCTAGGCTGGTTTGGTCTGCCGTTTCCTGAGTCGGTCGGAGGCTATGGCGGCGATCTGATCGACGTGGCGATGATTGTTAGGGAAGCCGGCGCCGTCTTGTGTCTGGATCCCTATGTCGATCTGGTGATCGGTCCTGGAAAACTTCTCGAGTATCTGGGTACTGAGCGGGCATTGAAGGTATTGCAATCCATTGTCGATGATGATGAGAGAGTGGCATGCGCGCTCTATGACTATCACGCCGGATACAATATTTTGAAGCCATCCCTGTCGATTAACGGTAGCAAATTGTCTGGACGGAAGAATTTCGTTCCTGATGGTGGCTGCGCGAATAGGGTGCTGACGACGGCGATGCTTGGAGATGAGCTGACCTTGGTCCTTGTGCCGCTTGAAGGCTGCGAGGTGACCCGCTATCGGGGCTTGGACGGTAGCCGGCTTGCCGATGTACTGTTCGATGACGTGGTGATTGACGAGGAGATGATTCTTTCTCGTGGCGTGAAGGTGGAGCGCGCCGTCAGCAAGACGGTCGCCTGGCTGCAGGCGCTCGATTGCGCGCGCATGTATGGCGCCGCCAGCGCGCTTTATCAGCGCACTCTTGATTACGCAAAGACGCGGAAGCAGTTCGGTGCGCCGATCGGCAGCTTCCAGGTAATCCAACATTACCTTGTGGATATGTTCACGGATCTTCAACAGTTGGAGTCGATGCTGTTCATGGTTTCCGTCAAAGCGGATCTAGACGATACGCTCGAGCGGGAACACGCTTGTTCGGCCACCAAGGCGTACTACGCCGACAAGGGGGTAAAGATCGCGCAACAGGCGATCCAGATTCACGGCGGTATCGGGGTCACCGAAGAGCTTGATATAGGCCATTACTTTCGTCTCATGACGTACTGCTCCCTAACACACGGCCATGGTGACTACCATCTTGATCGTATCGCCGCCCTCGGAGAGGAGTGCGATCGTGGATGAATATGATTTCATCGTAGTCGGAGCGGGATCCGCCGGTTGTGTCCTGGCCAACCGACTAAGCGAGTCCGGCCGATTCTCTGTTTGCTTGCTGGAGGCGGGTCCGCACGACAACAGCGGGTTTGTGAACGTGCCGTTCGGGGGGATCGGTTTGATCAGGGAGGGCAAGCGGAACTGGGG
>DFRF01000086.1 GCA_002378125.1 Rhodospirillaceae bacterium UBA3470
TTTCTTGAGCCAAATCTTGGCACATTAGATTTATTTGGGTGAAATTATTATTTCCTAAGATTAGTCTATTGTTTATCAAGCGGGAAAACCAACAAGTTAGCATTTCCCACCCGTATAGTAGTGCGCAATTAGTGGCACATCGAGGCCAGTTCCGTTAAAACGATGAAAGCACAGGCTTCCACTGAAAGTATGTCTTCAGGAGGTGCTTCCCATGTCTGATTTTGATCTCGTAGTAACCGGCGGTACGATTGCGACTGCGTCAGATACCTTTAAAAGCGATATCGGGATCAATAACGGTCGTATCGTGGCTTTGGCCGAGAGCCTGAGTGGCGCGAATAAGACAATAAATGCTGCCGGCAAGATGGTCCTTCCAGGCGGTGTTGAGGCGCATTGCCATATTGAACAAGAATCTGCGGCCGGAATCATGACCGCCGATGACTACAAGTCGGGCTCCATCTCCGCAGCCTTCGGCGGCAACACGACGATCATCCCCTTTGCTGCCCAGCATAGAGGTCAGAGCCTTCGGGACGTCGTTAAAACCTATCGGGGCCGTGCCGATCCAAAGTCCGTCATCGACTATACATTCCACCTCATCGTTTCCGATCCAACAGAACAGGTCCTGGGCCAGGAGTTACCGGCCTTGATCATGGATGGCTATACATCCTTCAAGGTCTACATGACCTACGAACTCCTAAAGATCGACGACAGACAGATGCTCGACGTGCTCTCCGTCGCACGCAAACACGGCGCCATGACCATGGTCCACGCAGAGAATAACGAGGTGATCAACTGGCTGGCCGAAAAACTGATCGACGGCGGCAATACGGCGCCGAAGTTCCACGCCATGGCACATGCGCGAATTGCTGAGGCGGAAGCCTCGCAGCGTGCTATTCAGTTGGCCAGGCTGGTGGACACGCCGATGCTGATCGTCCATGTGTCGACGGAAGAAGCCGCGAATGCCATTCTGAATGCCCGCAACAAGGGCCTGAAGATCTATGGGGAAACCTGTCCACAGTACCTTTTCCTCACTGCCGACGACCTTGACCGCGATGGAGCCGAAGGAACCAAGTTTTGTTGCAGTCCACCGCCGAGAAACAAGGACGACCAGGAGGCGATCTGGCGCGGCCTCACAAACGGTACGTTCCAGGTCTGTCATTCCGACCATGCCCCTTACCGCTTCGATAACACCGGGAAGCTCCGAGCCGGGCCGAACCCAACCTTCAAGCAAGTTGCAAACGGGGTCCCGGGCATCGAACTACGCCTGCCGCTATTGTTCTCCGAAGGGGTCAACAAGGGACGGATCTCCGTAAACGAATTCGTTGCGTTGACAGCAACAAACGCGTCGAAGATTTACGGGCTCCACCCGCGCAAGGGTACCATCGCCGTGGGCAGCGATGCAGATCTTGTGATCTGGGACCCGGAAAAACCCGTGACCGTCAGCCATGAGATGCTCCACGATAACATGGACTACACACCCTACGAAGGCATGGAACTGATCGGTTGGCCGGAAACAGTGATCAACCAAGGCCGAATTATCGTCAAGGATGATGAACTGCAGGTCGAAGCAGGGAGCGGGTCGTTTCTGGACCGTACACCCGGGCATAACGCCGCCTTGCCCGCCGGAAACTTGCAGATGGAGCTCGATCCCCAACGCAACTTTGGTGCGGAGATTTTGTAAGCATGGCCTTGGTCCGCATCATCAACCCAAATTCCAATGACGGCGTCACCCAAGCCATGAGCGAAGCCCTCGAACCGCTCCGCCTAAACGACGGCCCGGAAATCGACTGCGTGACCATCGCCGAAGGTCCCTTTGGCGTCGAAAGCGACGACGACGTGCGTCTTGCCGGCGCCCTGGTCAGGGACGAAGTCACAAAGGATACGAAAGCCGCCGCCTTTGTCATCGCATGTTATAGTGATCCAGGCTTGGCAGAAGCGCGCCAAGAAACAAGCAAGCCCGTTTTCGGCATGGCCGAAAGCGCCATTCTCACCGCCGTCACTCGTGGCGGGGATTTTGGCGTGATCTCCATTCTTGACCAGTCTGTTCCGCGTCATATGAAACATCTTGAAGAACGCGGCATGGCACATTTTTGTGCCGGCGACCGGCCCATCAACATGACTGTCGCGGAATCGGCGTCCGCGGACGGCGCTTTCAAGCGATTGGTCGAAGTGGGATCGGATCTTCTCGAGAAAGACGGCGCAAAAAGCATCATTCTCGGCTGCGCCGGCATGGCCCGGCACCGCACGGCATTGGAGGCTGAGCTGGGTATACCAGTGATCGACCCTGTCCAGGCGGGCGCGGCGATGGCTGTCGGCGCGGTCTGCCTTGATCGTTAGCCCGGCCGGAGATCAACCAAATTGGAGAAATGCCCCTTTACTTGCCGGGTAGCAAAAAGTCTCCGACGGTTCAGGCATTGCCAGATCAGTCCAGGGTGACGGGCGTGTCTTCCCGGCCACCCCATTCCGTCCATGATCCGTCGTAAATGGCGACTTCCTTATGCCCTATGAGGTAAAGGCCGAAACCGACCACACAGGCCGTCACTCCTGATCCGCAGGACGCCACTAACGGGCGCTTCGGGTCCAGGCCCGCGGCGTCCAAATTGGCCTGAATTTCAGCACCCGGACGTACGGTGAAATCATTCTCTGGATCCATGATCATAGGGACCGGTACATTTATGGAGCCTGGAATATGCCCACTACGAAGCCCGACGCGCGGTTCCGCTTCTTTCCCGGCAAAACGACCAGGACTGCGCACATCGATCACCTGCTCTTTGTTTGTGTCCACATTGGCGATTAGCTGATCGACGTTGCGGACCAAGAAATTGTTGAAACGGGCCGTGAAGTGCCGTTCTTGAACCTCGGTTGGCAGATCATCCAGCGGCCGGCCCTCGGCCACCCATTTGGGCAAACCACCATCTAGGACGGCAATATCTTCATGACCAAAGGCCCGAAACATCCACCACACGCGGCACGCCGCCATGAACCCTCCATTGGCGTCGTAAACGACGATACGCACGCCGTCGCCAAGACCCAGCTTCCGAACCTGCGAAGAGAACTTCTCGGGGCTGGGCAGCATGTGCGGAAGATCACTATCCGTATCGGCGATCTCATCGATGTCGAAAAACACCGCGCCCGGGATATGACCCTCATTATGGGTGTGTATACCTTTGCGCCCTTCGTTAGGCAGATACCATGTGGCATCGACAACGCGAACGTTAGTTGCTTGCAGGTGATCTGCCAGCCATTTGGTGGAGACAAGGGCTTCGGGGTTGGCGTAGGTCATGAGGCTCAATCCAGCCAGTGAGGTACAGGTAACCCTTTCTCGCGCAGGAATACTGGATTGAAAAGCTTAGATTGATACCGAGTGCCATAGTCACACAGGATCGTCACAATCATGTGGCCAGGGCCCAACTCCTTAGCCAGGCGCACTGCACCGGCAACGTTGATGCCACTGGACCCTCCCAAGCATAGACCTTCGTGCTCAAGAAGATCGAAGATAATCGGCAAAGCTTCCTCGTCGGAAATTTGATAGGGTTTGTCGACGGTGATGTTCTCGATAATCGGCGTGACGCGACCAAGACCTATGCCTTCCGTAATCGAGCCGCCCTCAGACTTGATTTCCCCGTGGGCGAAGTGGCTGTACATAGCCGCCCCACCAGGATCCGCGAGACCAATCGTGATATTCGGATTCTTCTCCTTCAAGAAGGTTGATGTGCCCGCGATGGTGCCGCCGGTACCAATGGCACAGATGAAGCCATCAACCTTACCGTCAGTCTGCGCCCAGATTTCCGGTCCCGTGGTTTCGTAATGGGCCCGACGGTTCGCCAGGTTGTTCCATTGGTCGGCGAAAATAACGCCACCCGGGTCTTGCTCTGCCAACTCATCCGCCAGGCGCCGGGCCACGTGCTGGTAATTATTCGGATCGGAGAAGGGAAGGGCGGGGTTCTCGATCAACTCGGCGCCGCAAAGTCGAAGCATGTCCTTCTTCTCTTGGCTCTGGGTTTCCGGAATGACGATTGTGGTTTTGTAGCCACTGGCGTTAGCCACCAAAGCCAGGCCGATGCCCGTGTTGCCAGCCGTGCCCTCGACGATATGCCCGCCTGGCTTCAGAACACCGCGTTCCTCTGCATCCTTAATGATGAATAGTGCGGCTCGATCCTTGACGGAGCATCCAGGGTTTAGAAATTCAGCCTTACCCAAGATCTCACAGCCCGTTTCATTGGACAATTTATTCAAGCGGATCATTGGCGTGTTGCCGACGGAACCGACGAAGCCCTTGCGAATATCCATAATTACTTTCCGAAGAAGTTAAATTAGAGAATGCAATAATTTTGGAAGATAGGTCGCCTCAACTTCTAGTTCAAGCGGCGTCCGATCTAGGGCACTCGCCGCCATTTTTCGCGCAAACGCTCGCGGTTGTGGCGAAACCACAGAACCGGGATGATAGTCATGGAGTTCTGAATACTGCCCATCTCTACGGCTTTGAAGGCGTCTTCAGGGGTCATGGTGAAAACCCGGATGTCTTCACCTTCCTCGGCCAGCCCGTGGAACCCACGCACATCGGATGCGTCGACCCTGCCGCAATAGGAAAACATGGACTCCGATGACCCGCCCGGGGTCACCAGATAGTGGGAGATGAGTTCCAACTCATCGACCGGGCAACCGGCTTCCTCAATGGCTTCACGGCGAACCACGTCTGCTGGATCCTCACCGTCCTCAATAATGCCGGCAACAATCTCGACGAGCCATGGCGACTGGTTCTCGTTGTACCAAGGCGAGGACAGCGCGGCGTAGGCACCCGGGCGAAACTGTTCGATAAATACAAGAAGGTCCATATCCGGGTCATACATCAGGACAGCCGCCGCATGGCCGCGTTCAAAGATCTCTCGACTGATCTCCGGCCCCATGGCGCCAACGAATTGCCGATGACGCAGATGATAATGATCAATGCGAAAGTACCCCTGATGGGTCGTTTCCTTGCGGATCAGATCAACGTCAGAGACGCTCAACGAAGGTTTCTTGTCCATTTGTCATATGTGCGGCGTCGGCTTGAGTTTGTCCAGGCAAACCCTGCGGGCTACAAGTTTATCTCGCTTGAACAACAGGAGCTTGCCCCATGTCTGAACCCGTCGTCCTCTGCGATATAGACGCCCGCGGCGTTGCCACCGTCTCGATCAATCGCCCCAACGTTAACAACGCCTACAATGGTGAGGTCATTGACGCTCTTTTAAATGGTGCCAAAACATTGGCCACCGACCCCAAGGTTCGGGTGATCGTGCTTCGCGGAAAGGGCAGGCATTTCCAGGCCGGCGCCGACTTGAAATGGATCAATGAAATCTCAGCACGTTCAGACGCTGACAATCTGGTTGTTTCAAAAAACACTACGGATGCGGTTCGATTTCTGGATTTATGCCCCAAACCGACGATCGCCTTGGTGCATGGCGCATGCATCGGCGGTGGTACAGGGATCGCAGCAGCCTGCGATATCGTTATCGCCTCGGAGGACGCTTTTTTCTCCATCGCAGAAGTTCGATGGGGTCTGCACGCGGGTCCTATCCTGCCGCAACTTGCGGCCGCTATGGGAACCCGTAATCTCCGTCGATACGCGATCACGGGCGAGCGCTTCGATGCGCGGATGGCGCAGGCTCTGGGACTGGTCCATGAAGTTTGTGCAACAGGCGAGTTGGAAGCAACCGCCGCACCGGTTATCGACTCCATCTTGAAGAACGGCCCTGACGCCATTGCAGACACCAAACAAATCATTTTCGATACCTCTAACTTGGCAATCGATGACGATCTCGCCCTGAAGCTCGCGCGCGATCATGCTCGAAAGCGACGCACGGACGAAGCCGTCGAAGGCCTCAGGTCCTTCGAAGAAAAGCGCGACGCACAATGGTACTCAGGTTCATGAACTAACCGCACGGCATCGATGCATCAGAAGCACTAATTAAAGACGTGCGCGCAATATCTGCCTGTAATAAACATTATTTGCTACCAGTGGGCTTACTGAGAACATAGTCGCGCATATTCCCCAAGGCAGCACACAGTGTATCAAAGCCCAGTTCGTTTTATGCACTATCTGCATGAAAAACATTTTCGTCCCGTGTAATTGCCTATGATCAATTGCACTCGAACCTAGCTTTCCCCTAAAATTGATTCTCTCCATGCCCTACATGATGAGGCACTTAATGCCAGACAGTAACTCCACCAACGCGACAGAAGCGCCGACCCGTGAGATTGGAGATTGGATCGCGTCATTCGATGGTGCCGAATTGGGCGCAGTCCCCATCCGTTGGGCGAAACACTGCCTGTTAGACTGGCTCGGCGTCACTCTCGCCGGCTCCAACGACCCATTGGTCGATATTCTAGTCGATGACGCAATTTCCACCGGCGAATCAGGGCAGTCGCCCCTTGTCGGCCGCGGTACCCGTACCACTCAAAGCTTCGCCGCCATGATTAACGGGGCTGCCTCACACGCGCTCGATTACGACGATGTGAATAAGCGTCTGCATGGCCATCCAACCGTTCCCGTCCTACCAGCTCTCTTAGCCATAGCGGAGCAGAATGGAGCTTCAGGCCGGGACCTATTAGAAGCCTTTTGTGTAGGTTATGAAGTGGAATGCCTGATCGGCGAAATGATGGGTTTGGCCCACTATGATCATGGCTGGCATGCTACGGCGACCGTTGGCACCTTCGGTGCGGCGGCTGGCGCGTCACGCCTACTGGGTTTGAATGCCAATCAGGCCACCATGGCCATCGGTATTGCTGGCACTCAGGCCGCAGGCTTAAAGTCCATGTTTGGAACAATGTGCAAACCCTTACATGCGGGCAAGGCAGCTATGAATGGCCTCATGGCAGCCCGCTGGGCGGGAAGAGGCTTTACCAGCCGCATCGACGTCCTGGAATGCGTCCAAGGTTTTGGTCTCACCCAGTCGACAGAATTCACACCGTTGCCAATCCGCCCCAATTCAAACGCCTTATACGCTGTCGAACAGAACCTCTTTAAGTATCACGCGGCCTGTTATCTTATCCATTCCAGCATAGAGGCTGCCAATTCGCTTCGTGATCAATACGAGTTCACACCAGCTGATATTGCTACAATTAGCACCCACGTTGCTCCTGGACACCGCTCCGTATGCGATATCCCAGAGCCCAAAACGGGCCTAGAGGTAAAGTTTTCTATCCGTCACTGCATCGCAATGGCGCTAAGTGGTCTAGATACGAGCGACGATAACGCATATACGAATGAAATCGCTTCCCGCGACGATTTGAAAGCACTCAGGCGGAAAGTCGATGTAAACGCCACTGCCACGGACAATCGATATGCTGCAGAACTCAATATCAAACTTATAAATGGCAGAGAACTATCAACCACAGCAGATGTGGGTTTGCCAGCAACCGATTTGGACACTCAGGAAGCCCGCCTCATAGGTAAGTTTACTCGTCTTGCAAAACCAGTAATTGGCCAGGACCGTGCCACGACTACGATCAACTTGGTAAGAGATTTGGAGAACCAGAATAACATCAATGCTCTGATAAAATCGGTTGAATAGAAAAGAGTTTCCTTTAACGGGCACCCGTCTATCCCCGGGCCATATCACTTCAGCATTACATAATACCCCTACAGAATAATTCTCCGCTTGCCCCGGATGGCGCCGTGAGAAACAGTGCCGCCATGAAAGCCCCAGATCATACTTCGGACTTGATAGACGGCACCTACGCGTGGTTTCGCCTCGGAATCGCCCTGATCCTCAGCACGGTAGGCGGCATCTCTCTGTGGTCTTCGGTTGTCGTTTTGCCAGCGATCGAGGCAGAGTTCGCCATCGACCGTGGCGACGCCTCAGTGCCGTACTTCGCAACCATGGGGGGGTTTGCCCTGGGCGGTATATTTATGGGCCGGGTCTCAGATCGTTTTGGGATCACGATCCCCTTATTGCTCGGTACTCTTATGCTTGGCATCGGGTACATGCTGGCGGCGCAAGTCCAAAACCTCGGGCAATTCGTCGCGGTACATGCCTTGCTGATTGGCATGTTGGGCGGGTCGGCGTTTCTTGGGCCGTTGGTTGCTGATGTGACCATGTGGTTTCGACGTCGTCGAGGCATCGCTGTCGCCATCGTCGCCAGCGGGAATTACATATCTGGCGCCGTATGGCCGCCGATCATGCAGTTCGCTATTGACGAATTTGGTTGGCGACAAGCCTACGTCGGTATTGCCGTCACCTGTTGTGTCATTATGATCCCGATGGCCTTTATCATGCGCCGACCGCCGCCGGAAACGGAAACGGTGGACGCCCATGAAACACCCATGGCTGCACAAACCCTTCCCGTATCATCAGGCACGCTGCAATTCCTTTTGGGTATCGCTGGCTTAGCATGCTGCATCGCAATGTCCATGCCACAGGTCCATATCGTCGCCTACTGCGTGGACCTTGGCTACGGAGCCCAACGGGGGGCGGAAATGCTATCTTTGATGCTTGGCTTTGGCGTAGTCAGCCGGGTCGCATTCGGCATGATTGCGGATAAGATTGGTGGATTGGGAACGCTGATGATAGGTACGGTGGCGCAATGCCTAGCATTGTTCCTGTTCCTGCCCTTTGACGGGCTCTATCAACTCTACCTGGTTGCCGCCTTTTTCGGCCTGGCACAAGGTGGCATCGTGCCTAGCTACGCGTTGATAGTGCGTGATTACTTTCCGGCTCGCGAGGCTGCGACCCGGGTCAGCCTGGTATTGATGATGACTGTGGCCGGCATGGCCATTGGGGGGTGGATGACCGGCGAGATCCAAGCCTTAGCCGGTTCCTACGAAATGGCCTTCTTAAATGGCATCATCTTCAACCTGATAAACATGTCCATCGCCGGTTGGCTGTTGATCAACCGCATACGCGCTCAGCGAAGCCTAGCCTAGGCGTTTAACCATTTCCGAACATCGGCGGCCAGCGGAATATTCACATCATGATCGCCGACAAAGCGCAGGCAGAAATGCGTGACGCCGGCACCCACAAAACCCTGCAACCATTCGATGGCTCCATCCCGAGATCCAGCGAAGGTCGCCTGATGTTTTCGCAATTTGTCGGCTGGCAAGTTATAGTAGTTCGAGAGGTAAGTGTTGATCCGAGCGTTCGCCGCCACGTCGTCGTCGCCGATGGCAAGGGTCAGATAGGCGGATCCGGTAATTTCCGCGGGGTCCCGGCCCGCATCGCGGGCGTATCCGGCGATTTTCTTCCATTTCTCGGCGTAGACGGCGCTGTCCTTGGGGCCCGAAGGCATCCAGCCGTCGTGATAGCGCGCGGCGCGCTTCAAGGCGCCCGTCACGCCGCCGCCACCCCATATGCGCGGCCCACAGGGTCGATAGGGTTTGGGGCCCAGTACGCCATCTTGCACCGTCCAGCGACCGTCCCAATTCACGGGTTCGCCGGTCCAAAGGGCCTGACAAAGGCGCAACCCCTCCAGTAAGGTACCAACGCGTTTCTCAAATGGCACGCCAGCGGCCTGGAATTCCTTGTGATTGGGCGGGATATCCTGCCCAACGCCAATGCCGATAATGACCCGGCTTTCGCTGATCTGATCCAGGGTCGCCAATTGCTGGGCCAGGATGACTGGATTTCGCAGCATGGGTAGCATCACGGCCGTGCCGATCTCGACCCGCTTCGTGCGCGCCGCGATGGCGCTCATGAGCGTGATCGGATCATGTCGCGGCTTCGCGAGGAGTGAGTCGCCAAGCCACACGGAATCCAGGCCAACCGCCTCACATCGCTCCGCCAATTCAAGGATCGGCCCGGTCTCGTGAACGCCCGCCATGACCCGTTCACGGGTCGGTAGTAGGTACCCCACCTTGATCGTCATTGTCCGTGATCCTTCCCATTGGAAAATGAAACCGCACTTTAGGCGATTAGTTCAAGCCCCTGATCACCCGCCAGATTTGTCTCCTTGCCTGAGAAAATATCCGTGTTCTGGGCGGCGACGGCAACCCAGATAGCGTTTCGTTTTCTAACATGAAGATCATCATATTGGCGCGCGGCGGTGCCTGTTAACAGGTAGGCACGATTTGGCCTAGCATGGCCTAGCGAACATGAACCGTGGCTACTAGAGACCTACCACGTTGACGAAATCCCCGCCATCGGCGAACACGTTCGCCAGGCTGTCCGTATCGTCGGCGTTCCAACGCTCGACAAGTCGGTGCGAGACGTCTTCGGGGGTCATGCATCGTCTTCCGCCTTACGGGGCAGATCGATGACCCGGCCCGCATCCTTCTTCACATCGAAGACGTAATCTTTGCGGACCTCGATGTTGCGCAACATGACGTTCAGGGCGGCCGCATCGAAGGGATCGATGGTGATGGGCTCAGCGTACTTGTCACGAAGGTTATGCAACATCTCGAGCTCATTGGGCATGAGCTGACCCCCGAGGGTTTCCAGCTCGCCCAGCAGACGCTTGACGTCGGCGTAATCGGTGAGATTGAACATAGCCCAGTCATACACGACCGTGTCACGGCACCTCAATGGAAGTTTCTTGAGCGGATGCACATATCGGCCGCGTCGTCCATGGTCCCCACAGTGGTCAGCGTGGCGAGTAGGAGCGTCAGATCCTCGACGCGTTCACTGACCAGATGAATGACCCGGCCTTCCTTTTGAATCTCGCCGGTGACGCCCATCAACTGGGCACGCAAAACCGGACGTCGGAAGTCCTCGAACACCTGCGGCCAGACGATCACGTTGGCGATGGCGGTCTCATCCTCCAGGGTGGCAAAGACCACACCTCTGGCGCTCCCCGGACGCTGTCGCGCCGTCACCAGCCCGGCGACACGGACTCGGCAGCCGTGGGGCAGGGCCGTCAGGCAATCGCTGGCACGGTACCCTCGTTTAGCCAGCTCGCCGCGTAAAAGGGCCAGGGGATGCGCCTTCAACGACAAGGCTAGGGCCCGGTAGTCATCAGCCACGTGTTCCCCCAGGGGCATCGTGGGAAGGTCCACACTTGGTTCCTGCCGCGGATCGCTCAGATGCTGAAAGAGGGGAAGCGGCGTATCGTCCAGGCCCTTCACGGCCCACAGTGCCTGACGCCGGTCAAGGCCCAAGGAGGTAAATGCATCGGCCCGGGCCAAACGCTCCAAAGCCGCCTTCGATAAGTCCATGTGCCGCCACAGGTCATCGATACTCCGGAAACCGTGGCCGTCGCGGACATCCATTAGGGTCTTCATCTCCGCCTTCTTGAGGCCCTTTATCTGGCGGAACCCAAGTCGCAACGCCATGTAGCCACCGGGCAAGGGCTCCAGCGTGCAGTCCCAATCGCTGTCGTTGATGTCGACAGGGCGGACCTCCACCCCGTGATCACGGGCGTCGCGGACCAGCTGCGCCGGGGCGTAGAAACCCATGGGCTGGCTGTTCAACAAGGCGCAGGTAAAGGCTGCCGGGTAGTGACACTTTAGCCACGACGAAACGTAGACCAGAAGCGCGAAGCTGGCGGCGTGGCTTTCCGGAAAGCCGTAGTCGGCGAAGCCCTCGATCTGCTTGAAGCAGCGTTCCGCAAAATCAAGTTCGTAGCCGTTGGCAAGCATGCCCCGAAGGAAGCGTTTCTGAAACTGGTGGATATCCCCCATGCGCCGAAAGGTGGCCAGCGCGCGCCGCAGACCATCCGATTCCTCCGGCGTGAAACCCGCCGCGACGATGGAAATCTTCATAGCTTGCTCCTGAAACAAAGGAATACCTAAGGTCTTGCCCAGGACCTGACGCAGCGCCGCGGAGGGGAAATCCACCGCTTCCTTGCCGTCACGGCGGCGGAGATACGGATGCACCATGTCTCCCTGAATCGGACCCGGGCGCACAATAGCCACCTCGATCACCAGATCGTAGAAGTTCCGGGGTCTCAGGCGCGGCAGCATGCTCATCTGCGCTCGGCTCTCGACCTGGAAGACCCCGACGGAATCAGCCTTGCACAGCATGTCGTAGACGGCCGGGTCCTCGGCCGGGATGGTGGCCAGGCTGAGGGGGCGACCGTGGTGCGTATCCAGTAGCTTCAGGCATTTTTCGATGCAAGTCAGCATGCCAAGTGCCAGGATATCTACCTTCAGAATCCCCAACGCATCCAGGTCGTCCTTGTCCCATTCGATAACCGTGCGGTCCTCCATGGCGGCGTTGGCAATGGGAACCATCTCCTCCAGCAGCCCGTGCGTTATCACCATACCACCCGTGTGCTGCGACAGATGCCGTGGAAAACCACGCAACAGGCCGGCTAGCGTCATGACCCGCTGCACCATCGGGTTTTCCGGATCAAGGCCGACGTCGAGAATCTCTTTCTCGCCCACATCCGCCCAAGACCGCCGCCAACCGGCATCCTGCATGGCGATGATGGTTTCTTCCGGGACGCCCAAGGCCTTGCCCACCTCGCGAATGGCGCTTTTCGTGCGATAAGTAGTAACGGAAGCTGCCATGCCTGCACGGTCGCGGCCATATTTCTCGTAGACGTATTGAATCACCTCCTCGCGACGGCCGTTCTCGAAATCCACGTCAATGTCGGGAGGCTCGCCTCGTTCGGCGCTAATGAAGCGCTCGAATAGGAGATCCAGATGCACCGGATCAACGGCGGTAATACCCAAGCAAAAACAAACGGCCGAATTGGCTGCCGAACCGCGACCTTGGCAGAGGATGCCGCACGAGTTAGCGAATTCGACAATGTCGTGGACGGTGAGGAAGTAGGGGGCAAAATTGAGCTCTCCAATCAGCTCCATCTCGTGGTTGAGCTGATCGCGGACCTTCTCCGAAATACCATCCGGATACCGCGCTTCCGCGCCCTTCCAGGTAAGATCGACCAGATGCGCCTGCGGCGTCAGGCCATCCGGTACCGGATCGACTGGATAATCGTAGCGGAGTTCATCCAAACTGAAGGTGCACGCTTTCGCCACCCGCAGGGTGTTGGCAATCGCCTCGGGGTATTCGGTGAACAGGCGCACCATCTCTTCTGGCGGCTTCAAATGACGTTCGCCGTTGGCATGTAGACGATAGCCGGCCTCATGGATGGTACAACCCTCGCGGATGCAACTCAGCACATCCTGCATAACGCGACGCTCCAAGGCATGGGCGTGTACGTCGTTGGTCGCCAACATGGGCACGCCCAGTTCGGAGAGACGCTTCAGGCGCGATCCGTCCTGACCGAAATATTTAATGGATGCAGTCACGTAAACCTCGCTGTTGAATCGATTTCTGAACTTCTGAAGCGCGCTCGCGAATGCTGTATTCACCTCAGTGGGCGCCACCACGCAGGCAATCTGGCCGGCGCCGGCGACGAACACCCCGTTCGGATCAGTCAGATCAGCCTGGAAGATTTCGCATTCGCCCTTCAGGACACGGCGCTTACCCAAAGTCAGCAGCCGCGTGAGCCGCCCATAGGCGGCCCGGTCCGTGGGGTAAATCAGAACATCCGGCCCGTCGACGACCTCCACATGACAGCCCACGATCATCCGGATACTCGCTTGTTTGGCCGCTAGGTGCGCCTTGACCAGTCCTGTGACGCTGTTGCGGTCGGTGACAGCAAAGGCCACCAAGCCCAATGCGGCCGCCGTTACCGCCAGTTCTTCCGGGTGCGAAGCACCGCGCAGAAAGCTGAAGTTGGACGAGATCTGAAGTTCGGCGTAGGGGGGTGGGTCAGCGGACATCAGGCGAAAAACCCATGCATATACCAATGCACAACCTTCTCCGGCCGATAAAGCCCCCCCCGAAAGATCCAGAACCGTGCGCCGCTCTCATCCTCCAGACGGTAGTAGTCGCGGGCTTCCATCTCGCCGGTGAACAGCTGGCTCGGGTCCTCCCGCCACCATTCCGGCGCGATCCGTTCCGGGCCGTCGGCGCGGACGACGCGATAAGGACGCTGGCGCCAACGGAACAGGACCGGCGGATGGTCGGGTACCGGGGCCATCACCTGGATCGGTTCCGGGGTAGGGAGCAAACGCAGAGGGCGCGACGCCAATGGGCCACCGTCCAAGGCTCCGTCGACCGTCGCCGACGCTTCCGCCGCCGGCACCGACTTTGCCGCGTATTCTGGCAAATGCCGAGCCTGGCGCTGCAGCCGCAGTACCCGGGACGGCCCCAACCGGTTGCCAAGGCGGTCTAGGAGGTAATCCAGGTTCGGATCCGTCTGACCGTCAGATGCATCCAGGGGCGCCTGGTCGGGATCAAGTCGGTCTGTCTTCTCGGCGGCCAGGATGGCCACCTCAATGCCGTATTCGGGATCGAACCCGTCAAGTTTTTCCCGGAACAGGCGTGCCAAATGCGCCGGATCACTTACCGGTCGTCCCGTGCCGACACGGAGCTCGGCCACCGTGCCGTCCGTACGAAAGCCCGTCAGAAGGACCAAGCGAGCGCCCTCGTGAGCCTCGGCCAACTGTGCGCAAAGCGTTTCCAACAGTTTGTCCAATACAGCGTCGATGCCGTTGCGATGGGCGATCGGCTCGGCAAAGCTCAGCCGCGCCCGGCAAACAGGCACAGGCCGATGCGGCGTGATCGTCTCCGGCCGCCGGCCTAGGGCCTGGTCCAGCCGATCCAGGACACCAGTCCCAAAACGTACCGCCAGGGGCGCGCGAGCGACGCCACACAGTTCTCCGATGGTGCGGAGCCCCATGCGGTTCAACCCTTCCACAGTGGCCGGCGCTAGGCGCAATCCGGCAACGGGCAAGGGAGCCAGGGCCTTCAGTTGATCGTCCGGTTTCACATGGGCGCGCCTCTCGCCACCGAACCGGGCCACGGCCCAGGCCGCGCCGGGCGTGTCGGCAACAGCCATCCGGTGCGCGAAGCCAAGCCGGTCCAGGTGCGCCTGCAGATCTTCCAAAAGCGCATCCTCGCCACCGAAC
>DFRF01000035.1:0-1002 GCA_002378125.1 Rhodospirillaceae bacterium UBA3470
TCAGACGCTGCCATCTATGCTGCGCTGCCGCTGATGCACGGACATGATGCAGCGCTGGCCTGGCATTTGGGAAAGATTATTGAGTGCGGAGCTCAAGTGATCGAGCCCCGCGCTGGCCAGGACTGCATTATTGGCACGCTAAACGACGATGGGTTCCATGTGGAGCCCGGACATCCTGATAAAATGTGTACGAAGACCCGCGTTGCTGCCCATACCCTCTATGAAAATCCATCACCCCACGAGTTGAAGGAGCCGTCGGGCGTGTTGGATTCGTCTCTCTGCACCTTCACTCAGGTGGATCCGCGAACCGTTCATGTCACTGGCAGTCGCTTCAAGCCAACTGAATCGTATACGGTGAAGCTGGAAGGTGTTCGGCGGGCCGGGTTCCGATCTATTTTTATTGCTGGTGTGCGCGATCCTGTGCTGACGGCGGGATTTGCCGATTTTGCGACGGCCTGCGAGGCCCGGACCCGTGATCAGGCGCGCAGCCTAAAGATCGACGACGATGCATATACGGTCGCCTTTCGGACATACGGTGCTGGCGCCGTTATGGGTGATCGGGAATTTGCCGCGCTGAACCTAGCACCAACAGAACTATGCATCATTGGAGAAGTGATTGCTGATGACGAGGCCACGAGCCGTGCGGTTTTGGCGAAGGCACGATACGCTCTCCTGCATACGGACTTCGATGGCAGGTTGTGCATATCTGGCAACCTGGCTTTTCCGTTTTCGCCGTCCGACATTTCCGTAGGCGAGGTTTTTGACTTTTCTATCTGGCATACACTGGAACTTGATGACCCGCTTGAACCGTTTCCAGTTACCTACCAGGAAATTACGTCGTGACCCGCCGTAAGCTCAAGGATGTAGCTAGCGTCATTCGGTCGAAGAACGCGGGACCGTTGCTTCTAACCTTGGATGTTATCCTGCCAGACAAGGCGACTTTTGATCAGGTGGTCGCAGCTGGCGTGCTTGCGCCGGAGCGCATGGCGGAACTTTACCGGG
>DFRF01000035.1:1169-23576 GCA_002378125.1 Rhodospirillaceae bacterium UBA3470
CCCGCCGTAAGCTTAAGGATGTGGCTAGTGTTATCCGTTCGAAGAACGCGGGGCCGCTGCTGTTGACCTTGGATGTGATCCTACCGGACCAGGCGGCTTTTGATCAGGTGGTCGCCGCCGGCGTACTTGCGCCGGCGCGCATGGCGGAACTCTACCGAGTATCCCACAACGAAGTCAGCGTCATTCCCTACGCCCAAGCCCTAGCAATCAAGATCACACTTCCACGCCGGCATCGTTCTGGTGGACCGTCAGATTCCGACGTATACGGTGCGCAACAGCACGTTCCTTTGTTTGACCTTAAGATTTAATCACCGAATATGGCGCCCATGAGCGACGTATTGCAAACCCTCCTTAATCTTCTTGATTTGGAAGTTCTGGAAGCTGACTTGTTCCGTGGTCACGGACCTAAGTCGGATCGACCTCGAGTTTTTGGCGGGCATGTCATCGGTCAGGCCCTCGTGGCCGCCAGTCGAACGGTGGAAGGGCGCCGGCCGCATTCGCTACACGCTTACTTCATGCGTCCTGGCGACCCTAGCGTACCTATCATTTACGATGTGGACCTTTTGCGGGACGGACGCAGCTTTGCGACGCGGAACGTTGTGGCGCGTCAGCATGGTCGGCCTATCTATCAGATGGCCGTTTCGTTCATGACGGCTGAAGACCATTTCGATCATCAGGCTGAAATGCCAGACGTGCCCGGCCCCAATGAGCTGCCGCCGGAGAAGGAACGGCGCACGGCCCTAGTGCACCTGTTACCGAAGGCGGATCAGCAACGGTTCCTGTCCGAACGCGCCATCGAAATCCGACCTATCGACGCGCCGCCGCCGCCAACCCACGAACCATGCGAACCGGTGAGGCGATACTGGGCCAGGACCTTAAAACCTTTACCTGCCGACTTCACCGAACACGATTGCGTGCTGGCTTATGCCTCCGATATGACGATAGCCGAAACGGCCCTCGCACCGCACGGGCAGACCTGGTATTCGGATGAAATCGTCACCGCAAGTCTGGATCATTCCATGTGGTTCCACCGCGACTTCCGGGCCGACGAATGGCTATTGTTTGACCAATGGGCCCCTAGCGCAATGGGAGGGCGCGGGCTCAACTTTGGCAATATCTTTACCGAGGACGGCCGCCTTGTCGCATCGATGACCCAAGAAGGCATGATCCGGAGACGGGGAGACGCCTAGGCAGCCTCTTCGATAAGCGTTTCAGTACCATTCTTCAAGTGATAGATGACGCCCTGTGGCACGGGTAGAGAGAGGATTTCCTCCGGGTTAAGTTCTCGACATTGACCACGAATGAAACGTCCGATCATACCGTGGCTCACAGCAAGAACTGGGCGGTCAGTTGGGATATCGGCAATCCAATCTGCGGCGCGGGCTTGAAGCATGGGGCCGTTTTCGCCGCCACCGGGAATTTGGTAATTCCAGACATCAGCCTTGTAGGCAGCGACCTCTTCGGGCCAGCGCTCGCTGACCTCGGCGCGGGTCCAGGTCTGCCAATGGCCGCAATGCAGTTCCTGAATACGGTCGTCAGTGATGATCTGGGCGGCATCAATCCCACCCGACTCACAAATCAGCACCGCTGTTTGCCGGCACCGACCAAGCGGAGAGCAGTAGAAAGGCATGATGCCACGTTCATCAAAGATCTGGCGCGCCAAGCGGCCGACGGCGCGGGCCTGATTCTGGCCGTTCTCAGTCAGCGGCGCGTCGAGTTGACCCTGGTAATGGCCGGAGCGGTTCCAAACGGTCTCGCCATGGCGGACCAGGAAAATCTCGGGATGGGGCATGAAGTCTTGTCCTAACGGCCGGCGGCGTATCCTTGCATAAGACGCGGGTTGGCGGCGGCCTTCAGTAGTTCACCGTCGCGGGCACAAGCTGAGACCCGACCCAACGCCCAGTCGCCCTCTACGTACAGGCGATGGCCGCGTGCCTCAAGGGCGTCGAGCACATTGTGATCAAAACGTCCTTCAATTTTCACGCCAGCAGGGTCCCACTCGCGTGGATAGAAAGAACTAGGGCAGTGGTTGGAATGAAAATTCGGCGCGTCGATGGCTTCCTGCAGGTTCATGCCGTGGTGCACGTGACGGAGAAACATGTGCAGCGGCCATTGGTCTTGTTGGTCGCCGCCGGGTGTGCCGAAGGCCAGATAGGGGGTGCCATCCCGAAGCGCAATGGACGGAGACAAGGTAATGCGCGGGCGTTTGCCGGGCGCAATGCAACCGGGGTGCCCCTCATCTATCCAAAACATTTGCCCTCGGGTTGACAGGCAAAATCCAAATTCCGGAATCACCGGTGACGACGATAGCCAACCACCGCTGGGCGTTGCCGCGACCATGTTGCCCCATTTGTCGATGACGTCGAGATGGCATGTGTCGCCGCGCGCCTGGCCCATCTGGGTGATGAACATGTTGTCGTATTCGTGCGCTTTTGGCGACTGGCCACCCAAGGTGGCACCCTTATCAATCAGAAGGGGTTTTTGGCCGTAACCATCGACGGTGCCGGCGCGGAAATCACGGTTTGCCGTTTCACTGACCAGGGCGCGGCGTTCGTCGTTATACGCATCCGATAGGAGCGTTTCTAGGGGTACGTCGACGAAGTTAGGGTCACCGTAATAAGTCTCGCGATCGGCGAGGGCGAGCTTTGCGCATTCAACGATGATGTGAACGAACTCCGTGCCGCATGGATCCATGGCGGCGATGTCGAAACCTTTCAACAGGGCTAGTTGTTGCAGCATCACCGGGCCCTGTGTCCACGGACCAGGCTTGCAGATTGTGTGGGTGTGTCCGCCGGCGGAATAGTCATAGGTGACGGGCTCTTCATAGTTAGCTTCGAACCCAGCCAAGTCTTCGGCCTCAAGAAGTCCGCTGTGCGGTATACCGGAGGTATCCATAAATTCATGGGTGCGACAGAATGCACCCATGATCTCGGCGATAAAGCCCTGATACCAGATCCGCCGGGCCGCCTCGATCTGGGCGTTACGGCCGCTTGCCGACCCCGCCTCTTTCAAAACCCGTTCGTAGGTTTCTGCGAGCGCAGGATTGCGAAACAGGCTACCCGATTTAGGGCCTTTACCATCCTGTAGATAGAGTGCCGCCGAGGTTGGCCATTCAGTCTTAAAAAATGGACTGACGAGGTCAATGGCGTCGGCACAGGTGGGAGCGATGGCAAAACCGTTGCGGGCGTAGCCGATGGCGTACTCCAGAACCTGGTGTGGGCTAAAGGTCCCATGATCACGAAGCAACTTCATCCAGGCGTCGAAAGCGCCGGGAACGACAACTGGTAGGAGACCGGTTCCGGGAATACGATCCAGTCCCAGGTCGCGGAAGGCCCTGGGCGTGGCTTTCTCCGGCGCCGTGCCGATGCCGCTTAAGGCGTGGACTTGGTCTTCGTTGGCCGTTCGAAATAGCACCGGAACCTCGCCAGCTGGGCCGTTCATATGAGGCTCCACCACCTGAAGGGCGAATCCCATGGCGACTGCGGCGTCAAAGGCATTGCCGCCGCGTTCGAGCACAGACATGCCAGCTGCGGTAGCTAGCCAATGGGTGGACGCACAGACCCCAAAGGTGCCTCGAATTTCCGGTCGTGTGGTAAAGGCTGTCATGGCGAACGCATCCTAACGGATGGTGACGCGCCGGGCGCGACGCGCTGTTTCATTCCCTAATACCCAATGGCACAGCCGTCCTTGCGGGGCTCAGAGCCGCCTGTGAGAATGCCGCGGTCCCAGTCGATCCAGATGGCTTGCGATCCACCGATGGGTTTGGCTGGACGGACCGGCACGTGACCGAGCTTCTTTAAACCTTCCACCGTTTCTTCCGGAACAGTGCCTTCCATTTCCACGTTACGGGTGCCCGAGATGGGGAAAATGCGCGGCATGTCCTGGGCTTCCTGGATGTCTTTGCCAAAGTCAAAGAACTTACTCAGCAGGTGCATATGGCCAAAAGATTGATAGTGCCCGCCCATGACGCCAAAGGGCATTTCTGCCTTGCCGTCCTTAGTGACCATACCGGGAATAATGGTGTGAAGGGGACGCTTGTTTGGCGCGATGCAGTTTCGATGCCCTGGTTCGATTACGAATCCTTGGGCCCGGTTGGTAAAAGTAACGCCGGAATTGGGCGCCATAATACCGGCGCCAAAATTGTGAAAGAGCGTATTGATAAACGAACATGCATTCCGGTCTTTGTCGACGACCGAGATGTAGACCGTGTCCTGGTGTTTCGGAAGTGAGACAGGTGGCAGTGTATCCATGCCGCTGTCGGGGTCAATTTGAGCGCGTAGCGTATCGGCGTGGGCATCGGATAACAGGAGATCGACGGGGACGTTGGCCTGTAATGGGTCGGCGACAAAAATGTTACGGTCCTGATAGGCGAGGCGACCGGCCTCGATCTCTTGGTGTAGGCGTTTAACCGAAAGTGGGTCGACGCCGTCCGTGTCGAACCCACTCATGATATTGAGCAAAAGAAGTGCGATTACGCCCTGACCGTTTGGTGGACATTCCCAGACAGTATGACCCCGGAAGTCTGTGGAGATTGGGGTGACGTAATCACCGACGGAATTGGCGAAATCTTTCATAGTGTGCAGGCCACCGAGGCTTTGCAGATAGCTCACCATGTCCTCGGCCAGTTCACCTGTGTAGAAGGCATCGCGACCATTGTCGGCGACCATCTGCAGGGTTCGGGCTAATTCCGGCTGGTGGTGAATGTCGCCAACCTTCGGTGTGTCTCCATTCGGCATGAAGACGCGCGTCAGGTTTGGGTCTCCCTGTATGAGCGATTGTGCCATAGCGAAGTCGACGCTGACCCGCGAAGACACGGGATAGCCGTCTCGGGCGTAGGTAATTGCTGGCTCCAGCACCTCCCCTAAATCCATGGAGCCGTGGTCGCGGTTGAGCTGGCACCAGGCATCCATCGCTGCCGGCACGGTGACCGCATGTGGGGATTGTTGCTCGATATTGGTGATACCTTGTTTCATGTACCATTCCGCTGTGGCGGCGCCCGGCGCGCGTCCAGAACCGTTGAAGGCGACCAGTTCATCGGAGCCTTCTGGGGCATAGATGCAGAAACAGTCGCCGCCAATGCCCGTCGACTCTGGTTCCACCACGCATTGCACGGCGCAAGCTGTGATGGCCGCGTCCATAGCGTTGCCGCCTCTTTGCAAGATTGAGATGGCGGCCATAGTCGAAAGTGTGTGCGATGTTGCGGCCATCCCGTTCGGGCCGTGGGCTGGAGACCTGCCGGGAAGTTCAAGGTTGCGCATGGATGGGGTCTCCCTCTCGCGTCAATGGGGGCTGGCGAACGGCTAGAAACGTGTTCACCACGACCCCCTCTTGCTGTCCGACACGCGGGTCAGCGACATTTGATACCGATATTGATCCGGCCGATAATGACCGACGATGTATTCGAGAACCCTGTCATCGGTGTCGAAGACCTTGCGGCTGGTTCTATGCACTGGTGAGCCAGGGAAGACCTCCAGGCCTGCCGCTTTGGCCGCGTATATTCAGTGTTTCCGTGTTAATCATGCCTCAGTCTGGCCCCTGATAATAATAGCAAAGTTCGAACCAACAAAGACCGAATGATCTAGATTATGTCTGTTTTGGGCAAGGATGGTTTGTCTTACTATATTCCAAGTTAATGTAATTTGGCCGCGTTAGGGTGCTAGAAGAAACGTTGGTACAAGAACGCGCATACACCGAGGGTTAAGCGAAATTCGCCCTATACTCAATTTAATGAATGCCACATTGGGATAATTGATTTCCTTAATGGGATCGGGCGTGATTTAGTTGCTGGCTAACAAAGAGAGGAAACCATCACTCATGGACTGGTGGAAAGATATTTATTCGGCCATGAAAGAGGCAGACGTAAAACAAGTAGCCTATGTGCCGGATGCGGGCCACGCCAAACTCATTAACGCATGCATCGCCGACAACGATATGCGCGCCGTGCCTTTGACGACTGAGGAAGAGGGCATCGCCATGATGGCTGGCGCTTGGCTCGGAGGGCAACGAGGTGTCCTGCTCATGCAGTCCTCGGGTGTAGGGAATTGCATCAACATGGTGGGCCTCATGAAGACCTGCCGTTTCCCGTTGGCGACGTTCATCACCATGCGGGGTCAATGGCACGAGTTCAATCCATGGCAAATGCCTATGGGTAACGGGACCCAACCAGCGCTGGAGGCCATGGATGTAAATGTCCGGACCGTTGATGATCCGGCGGATGTGGCAGCGCAATCGGCAGCGCTCCTGCACCGTGCGTTTGTGGGCATGCAGGCCGGTGCACTTCTCCTGCATCAGCGTCTGATGCCTATTAAAACCTTCAAGGGGAGTGAGGACTAATGAGCGACTTATCACGCGCCGATGCATTTCCTTTGCGCCGCCGTGAAGTGGCGCAACAGATTCTGGATTCTGGCGGTGACGATCTTCTGATGATAACTGGTCTCGGCTCCACCAACTGGGATTTCACAGCTGCTGGCGACAGCCCCTCCATCTTCCCGCTATGGGGGGCGATGGGCGGCGCTTTGCCGATGGCACTAGGGTTGGCGTTGGCGCAACCGGATAAGCGCATTTTGGTGGCGACGGGCGATGCGGAAATCCTTATGGCGCTGGGTAGTTTTGCCACCGTCGCCGTTCAGGCGCCAACGAACCTGTCCATCGCTGTGTTTGATAATGAACGCTATGGTGAAACGGGGATGCAGGCCACCGCCACGGCGCATACGGCAGATCTGGCGGCCATTGCTGCCGCATCCGGTATTATGATCACAAATACGATCCGCGATCAGGTAGAACTGGATGCGGCGGTTCCGCTGATCATTGAGGAGAAAGGCCCGTCTGTGCACGTGATCAAGGTCCGCGCAGAGCCGCTGCCCTTCGTGTTGCCGCCCAAGGACGGTGCCTACCTGAAGGATCGGTTCCGTGCGGCCTTGCTGGGTGACGAGGGCATTGTTTAAATAAACAGATTTTCTATCCCGGGAGAACATAATGGCCGAACTAGAAAAGCTTCAAATGTATATCGGTGGTCAGCGTTGCGATGCTGCCAGCGGTGAAACTTTCGAAAGCCTATACCCATTCACGGGTAAGGCCTGGGCCACGGTGCCTCGAGGTGGGGCTGAGGACGTCGACCGCGCTGTTGCGGCGGCGAAGAAAGCCCTGACTTCAGGCGACTGGCCGGCCATGACGCCGACTCAGCGCGGTCACATGTTGCGCAAACTGGGTGATGTGCTAGCAAAAAATGCTGAGCGGCTAGGTAAGTTGGAGGTTCAGGATAACGGCAAGCTGATCGCCGAAATGGGCCTTCAGACCCAATATTCGGCGCAGTGGTATTATTACTTTGGTGGCCTTGCCGACAAGATCGAGGGTTCGGTTCTGCCTATCGACAAGCCCGACACGTTCACCTACACGCGCAGCGAACCACTGGGTGTGGTCGGAATGATCACGCCCTGGAACTCGCCGATCCTATTGCTCACCTGGAAGCTGGCGGTGGCCCTGGCGGCCGGCAACACGGTGGTCGTAAAACCATCAGAATTCACATCAGCTTCTACGCTGGCCTTTGCCGACCTGGTGGAAGAAGCTGGCTTCCCCGAAGGTGTGTTCAACGTTATCACGGGCTACGGGGCGGAAGCCGGCGAGGCTCTTGTGACGCACCCGGACGTGGCCAAGATCGCGTTCACGGGGGGATCGAAAAGCGGTACGCACGTTTATGAACGCGCCGCCGCGGGGCTCAAGAAGGTTAGCCTGGAACTGGGCGGGAAATCACCCAACATCGTGTTTGGTGATTGCAATTTAGAGAACGCCGTAAAGGGCGCCATCTCTGGCATATTCGCGGCCACTGGCCAGACCTGCATTGCCGGTTCGCGCCTATTGGTTCAGGAAAACATCCACGATGAGTTCGTCGATAAGCTGGTTGACTTCGCTAAGACGGCGCAGATGGGAGATCCCATGTCGATGGATACGCAGGTCGGCCCCGTCACGACCATTCCCCAGTACGAGAAGATCCTGGGTTACATGGATGTTGCCAAGGAGGACGGTGCTGAATGCGTCATGGGTGGCACGAAGGCGGACCGCCCCGAGTGTGGCGACGGCTGGTTTGTGGAGCCCACGGTTTACACGGGCGTCAACAACAAGATGCGCATCGCCCAGGAAGAGGTCTTTGGTCCCGTGCTCTCGGTCATTCCTTTCAAAGACGACGAAGAGGCCATCGAAATTGCCAATGATGTGGAATTTGGTTTGGCCGCCGGCGTATGGACATCGGACATCCGCCGCGCCATTGAGGTGCCGAAGCGGGTTCAGGCTGGCACCGTGTGGGTCAACACCTATCGGGCTGTGAGCTTCGTGGCCCCCTTCGGTGGATATAAGAAATCGGGCCTGGGCCGTGAAAGTGGGCAGGCAGCCATTGAGGATTGGATGCAGACCAAGGCGGTATGGATTTCTACCTCGATGGAAACGCCAAACCCGTTCGTGTTGCGTTGAGCTAAGCGGGCGATTCTAGTCCCGCCCGTTCAGCAACTTCTGCTTACCTTAGTCGTTCTAACGTAGAATTAGGATGAGATGGCATCGGATCTGAACTACTGTCCTTCGACGCCGCCAAAGACCGCCTATTCGGTCGGGGCGTAAGCAATGGGCATGGCAGGTGGCACGTAATCCCGATCGTGCTTGAGGGCGGGGATCCGCCGGCGCGCTTTTTGGATAAGCGACAAGTCGACCTCTGCGGTCACCACGCCTTCCTCCTCACCACCGCCGTCGGCCAGGATGGTTCCCCAGGGGTCGATGATCAGCGAATGGCCATAGGTCGTGCCAATACCGTGCGTGCCTGATTGACACGGCGCGATGACGAAACTAGCAGCCTCAATAGCGCGGGCGCGGAGCAAAACGTGCCAATGTGCCTCGCCCGTTTTCTTGGTAAAGGCCGACGGCACCGTCAGAATGCCAGCGCCGGCCTTGGCTAAATCGCGATAAAGGTGTGGGAAGCGCACGTCATAGCACACCGTCATGCCCAGCAAGCCCCAGGGCGTTGGCGCTAGCACGGCCTCTGTGCCCGGCTGGAACTGTTCTGGTTCACGATAAACCTCCTTCTTGTCGATATCGATGTCGAAGAGGTGGATCTTGTTGTAGCGTGCGACGATGTTGCCCGAGGGATTGATGAGGTAGGATCGGTTAAACAAACGGTCATCCGTGTCGTCACCAAGAATCGTGATTGAGCCTAATAGCAACCACTTGTCTAGTTCCTCGGCCAAGGCACGGAAGCGGGGTAGGGCGGGATGTGTTTGTTCCGTGTGTGGGTCCGTACCGAGGCCCGATAGCTGCGTATCTAGGCAAGAGAAGAATTCTGGCGTACATATCAGATCTGCTCCTTTCGCTGCGGCCTCGCGAACCAGTTCTTCGGCCCGATCGGCGGTTTCCTTGGGCTGAAGGGATGCGCAGTTCTGAACACAAGCGGCAGTGAAGGTCTCGGTCATGGGGCTATTCATTCGGTGATTCTCTTCATAGGGTAAGACTATATCCCGGCCAAACTGAAATCGCGAGGCCTTGTGACTGGGCGAACGGCCTTCTAGGCTCGATCCATGATCAACAATGATACTTGCGATTTATTGATCACTGGCGCAACGGTATTTGACGGCTCTGGCGGGCCTGGTGCGCTGGTTGACGTCGCGGTGACGGACGGACGAATTGCGGCGGTTGGCGCGCTCGCGAGCATGAGGGCGCGGGACGTCATGATCGCCGATGGCAAGGCCCTCGCGCCGGGCTTCATTGATACCCACACCCATGACGACATGGCGCTGCTGCGTCAGCCATCTCACCCGTCCAAAGTAACTCAGGGCGTTACCACGGTGGTCATTGGTAATTGTGGGGTTAGTCCTGCGCCCCTGGGCCCACGGGATGACCTGGTGGAACCACCCTTCATTTTCCTCGGGCGCAGCGATGGTCGACGGTTCGATGCCTATGGCGATTACGCAGATACTTTGGCAAAGGCTCAGCCAGACGTACACGTGGTCAAGTTGGTCGGGCATTCGAACCTGCGCGCCGCCGCCATGGCTAAACCTCACGGCAAGCCAAACGATGATGAAATGAACGCCATGAAGGCACACCTGGAAGAAGCCCTAGCCGCGGGTTGCGTTGGCTTTTCCGTGGGCCTGGCGTACCCCACGGGCAACGTGGCGCCGACGGAAGAACTCGTTGAGTTGGCCCAGGTGACGGCTGGACACGGCGGTCTTTATGCTACCCACATGCGTAACGAATCAGATTACGTGGAAAAATCGGTAGAAGAGAGCCTGCGCATCGGCCGTGAGGGTGGCGTACCGGTGGTGATTTCGCATCACAAGTGCGGCGGTAAAGCGAACTGGGGAAAATCAGAAAAGACCTTGGCCCTTATAGATGCTGCGATTGCGAACGGTCAATCTGTGCACCTGGACGTTTATCCCTACACGGCCAGCTCCACTGGCCTCATGGCGAATTTCGCGAAGGTGGCGGAACGGGTCCTGGTCACCGAGGCGGATGGTGCTCCGGACCAGGCTGGCTGCTACCTGGATGAGATCATGGCCGACTGGGATTGCGAATTGGAGGCGGCGGTTGACCGCCTGCTGCCTGCCAAGGCGGTCTATTTCCAGATGTCGGATCAGGATCTGGACCGTATTCTCGCGCACCCCTATTGCATGGTTGGCTCCGACGGTATGCCGTCGGACGCCCATCCGCATCCGCGCTTGTGGGGGACCTTTCCTCGTGTGCTCGGCCACTACGCCCGCCACCGGAAGCTATTTAAATTGGGTCAGGCCGTGCGCAAGATTACGGCGCTGCCGGCGGAATGTTTCGGCTTGGCCGACCGGGGGCGGATCGCGGTGGGCATGGTTGCAGACCTGGTTCTTTTCGATCCCGACAAGATCATCGATCGCGCGACCTATGAGATGCCAGAAAGAGTAAGTGAGGGGGTGGAGATGGTGATAGCCGGCGGCAACGTCAAGTATCAGGCCCAATGAGCGCGGTTCAATTTCCAACAACCGTGGATGGCCCATCTGCCTGGATGCGCGCGGATCTTGAGGAAGTTACAACATGGCGGCGCGACCTGAGCGCTGATCAAGTGGCCGAAATTGAGGCTGCCGCCGCACCATTCGCCGAGGGTGCGCAGGATATCGTAGGTTTGGAGAAAACGGATTTTGCATTGACGACCTTGGCTGAGGACATCGACACGTGGGTGGACGATCTCCTCAATGGCTATGGACTTCTGCACATTCGTGGTCTGGTGGCAGGGCCGGACAATATCCGCCAGGCGGCGACGATCTTCTTCGGTCTTGGCCTGCACATGGGAGTGCCGCGGTCGCAAAATGGTAAAGGGCATGTCTTGGGTCATGTTTGCGATCTGGGCCTGTCTAGCGACGATCCCAACGTACGCATCTACCAGACCACCGAGCGCCAGAACTACCACACGGATTCCTGCGATGTGGCCGGTCTTATGTGCCTGAAACCGGCAAAACGGGGTGGCGAGTCGGGGCTGGTCAGTTCCATGGCCATCTACAACGAGATGCGGGCCCAGTGTCCCGATTTATTGGTGGAGTTACTGAAACCCATGTATGTGGATCGGCGTGGCGAGGTCACGGTCGATGGATTGCCCTATTATCAGCAACCAGTGTACAGCTGGCACGAAGGGTATTTGTCCGCCTTGTACGCACCGCACTATATCCGTTCCGCTCCGCGCCTTGTGGGAGTGCCAGCACTGACTAGAAAACAGATCGTGGCGCTTGATACGTTCGACGCTTTGGCTGACGACCCTCGGTTTAACATTACTTTCAACCTAGAAGCGGGCGACATTCTGTTTGTTCACAATCACACGGTCATGCATGATCGTCTGGCCTACGAGGATTGGGGGCCGGGGGAAGGGCGGCGGCATTTATTGCGCCTGTGGCTGGCCGTGCCCGGAGCGCGGCCATTGCCCAACCATTACAAATACCGTTTCGGTAGTGTTACCGTAGGTGATCGGGGCGGCATCAGGGTTCCGGGCAACGCCCTGAACGCGCCTTTGGAACCCGTATGAAGCGCGAAAGCGTGACGGTACCCATCGACGAAGGTATGGTTCGATACTGAGCGGCTCTGTGAAAGCCCGACCATATCGCGGGCGCGTTTCTGGACACAGGATGACGAACACGACCGATACGTACAAGGGCATGGCCTGTATGATCGTCGGCATTTTACTGCTGGCGACGGCGGACGCCTTTACCAAGATCTTGATAGTCGACTTTCACGCTGGCGAGATTATCTTCTACCGCGGGTTCTTTGCCTTTCTGCCGCTGTTGCCGCTAATTGTGCGGAATGGGGGCGTTGGGTCGCTGAGGCTCCATCAGCCGAGGGGGGTGTGGTGGCGGGGCGTCATCGCCTTGGTCACCAGTGTGTTTGTGGCCTTGTCGTTCATCAACCTGCCCCTGGCAGAGGCCGCCGCATTGATCTTCACCAGCCCTATTTTTCTCACTGCGTTGTCGCCGTGGCTGTTGGGCGAGAAGGTGGGATGGCAGCGCTGGTCGGCGGTTCTTTTCGGGTTCGCAGGCGTGGTCGTTATGATCCAGCCAGGGTTTACAACCTTCACCATTTGGGCCTTCGTCCCTTTGATTGCCGCGCTCTGTTCGGCCAGTCGGGATATCCTCACTCGCCGCCTAGGCGTGATCGACAGTGCGACATCGGTCATGTTCTACACCAGCGTTGTGGCTTTGATCGGCGGTGCCGTAACCATGCCCTGGGCCGGTCCCGCGCCCAATGCGGAGCAGTGGGCGCTGATTGCACTGTCTGGTTTTTTCGTGACCCTGGCGCATCTGTTAATCGTGATGGCGCTGCAGTTGGCGGAAGGGCCAACCGTGGCGCCGCTTAAGTACGTGTCCCTAATCTGGTCCGCGATTCTGGGGTATCTGATCTGGGGCGATGTGCCCGGCCTTTGGAAGGTGTTGGGCGCGTTGATGGTCGTCGCGGCGGGGTTGTTCATCCTCTATCGCGAGACCCGAATGCAGAAACCCCGAACCGCATCGGCCAGTGACTGATCAAGCCCGTACTTTTCTCCCAGGCTACGCAGATGCTATGTCTGGGAGACATGACGAGGGAGGTGAAGGGATGCCGCAAAACCAAGGTATCTTCGATGTCGGGCTCGCCCAGAACCCGGCCAATTTTCAGGCGCTGACGCCACTTAGTTTTCTGGGATGGGCCGAAGAGGTCTACGGCGCCAGCATAGCGGTTGTCCACGGCGATACCCAATTTACCTATGCCCAGTTCGCCGCGCGTTGCCGGCGGTTGGCGTCGGCTTTGACCGGGCGCGGCATCGGCCAAGGTGACACGGTGTCGATCATGTCCCCCAACACACCACCTATGCTGGAAGCGCACTATGGCGTGCCAATGATCGGTGCGGTACTGAACTCCCTTAACTATCGCCTCGACGCGCCAACCATCGCCTTTATTCTGGATCATGGCGAATCAAAGGCGATTATCACGGATCGGGAGTTTTCGCCTGTAATTCAAGAAGCCCTGACCACGTTGGACCGCGACATCATTGTCATCGACATCGACGATCCCCTCGCCAAGGGCGGAGAACTGATCGGTGAAAAGGATTACGAGGCCTTCCTAGAAGAAGGTGACCCAACTCACCCCATCAACATGCCGGAAGACGAATGGCAGGCTATCTGCCTGAATTATACGTCGGGGACCACTGGTAGCCCGAAGGGCGTTGTCTATCACCACCGAGGTGCGTTTTTGAACGCCATGGGGGGCGTTGCGGTCTCGGCGCTGAACAACCGTTCAGTCTATCTCTGGACGTTGCCCATGTTCCACTGTAACGGCTGGTGCTATACTTGGGCGGTAACTGCGGCGGGGGGCAAGCACGTTTGCCTCCGTGATGTGGACCCGGCGCTAATTTTCCCGATGATCGAGATGCATGGCGTGACGCACCTTTGCGGCGCGCCCATCGTGCTCAATCTTTTGGTCAACGCGCCCAATGACGTGAAGGTGGAGTTTTCCCAGAAGGTGGACGTCGTCACCGGCGGTGCCGCGCCGCCGTCGGCTATTATCGTAGGCATGGAGCGCATGGGCTTTCGTGTCACCCACGCCTACGGTCTTACGGAAACCTATGGCCCGTCCACCTACTGTGCTTGGCAGAAGACCTGGGAGGCGCTGCCCTTGGAGGAGCGTGCGACTATGATGGCTCGCCAGGGCGTGCGTTATCCCACGCTTACGGAGCAGACTGTTATGAACCCGGACACCATGGAGCCTGTTCCCACCGACGGCGAAACCATCGGCGAAGTAATGATTCGGTCCAACACGGCCATGAAGGGGTACCTGAAAAACGGCGAGGCTACGGAGGCTGCCTTCGAGGGTGGCTGGTTCCACACGGGTGATTTGGGTGTAATGCACCCGGACAACTACATTGAGGTAAAGGACCGGTCTAAGGACATCATCATTTCGGGTGGGGAGAACATTTCCTCCTTGGAGATCGAGGAGACCCTGTACAAGCATCCCGCCGTTATGGAAGCTGCCGTGGTCGCTAAGCCCCACGAGAAGTGGGGAGAAACGCCAGCCGCCTTCGTCAACCTAAAGGCGGAAGCCGGCGACGTGGCGCCAGCCGACCTCATCCAGTTTTGCAAGGACAACATGGCAAGCTTCAAGGCGCCAACGGAAGTCGTGTTCGGTGAGTTGCCAAAGACGTCCACCGGCAAGATCCAGAAATTCGTGCTTCGGGATCGCATCAAGGAGTAGGCGTGATGAAAAACCGTTTTGATCTGACCGGGAAGGTTGCCCTGGTAACGGGCGGGTCTAGCGGCCTCGGCCGGCATTTCGCTCTGACGCTGGCGGCTGCCGGTGCCACCGTGGCCGTGGCAGCCCGGCGCGACGACAAGGTCGCCGAGGTTGCCTCAGAGATCGCCGCCGCCGGTGGTCAGGTTGTGCGTGTCGCCCTGGACGTCACCAATCGCGAAAGCATCGCCGATGCCTTCGAGACCGTCGAGCGCGAGGCTGGGACCGTGACCGTCCTGGTCAACAACGCAGGCATCGCCCAGCGCGACATGGCCTTGGATGTCAGCGAGGACCATTGGGATCAGGTCATTGGCACCAACCTCACCGGGGTCTGGGCTGTCGCTCAGGAGGCAGCGAGACGTATGGTCAAAGGTGAAGTCGGTGGCAGCATCGTGTCCATTGCCTCTCTGCTGTCTAAGCGCGTCTCTCCGGGGATCATGCCCTATGCCGTTTCCAAGGCCGGCGTCGCCCACATGACCCGCGCTCTGGCCGTGGAATGGGCCCAGCACGGCATCCGTGTAAACGCTATCGCGCCGGGCTATTTCGAGACGGAGTTGAACCGTGAATATCTGCGCAGCGATTACGCCCAGACCATGATCAAGCGCATCCCCTTCCGACGCATCGGTGAGTTGGAAGAATTGTCCGGGCCACTTCTTATGCTCTGCTCCGACGCGGGCAGCTACGTGAGCGGCACCGTGATCAGCGTCGACGGGGCGCACGCAGTTAATCCATTCTAAGTCGCAAACGCTTTTGGCTCGAGGAGGATGACGCCGTGATTTCCATGTTTAAAGATGACCTGCTAGCAGGCCAGCGCATTCTTGTGACTGGAGGCGGTACGGGCCTCGGGCGTGAATTTACCGAGGCCTATGCTTCTCTGGGCGCCGAGGTGCATATTTGTGGTCGTCGCGGTGCGGTCTTGGAGGAAACAGCGGCGGAAATTTCGGAAAATACCGGTTGCAACGTTTTCGCCCACGCCGCCGATATTCGTGCCGCCGGCGCAGTGGATGAAATGGTGGAGGCAATCTGGACTGATTCTGGACCTCTGACCGCTCTGGTCAACAACGCCGCCGGCCAAATCATGAGCCCCACAGACAAGCTGTCGCCCCGGGGCTTTGACGCCGTGGCGTCGACCGTCTTTCACGGGACCTATTACGCTACTCATGCGGTGGGCCGGCGTTGGATCGAGCAAGATCTAACCGGCAGCGTCGTCTCCATTCTGGTGACCTGGGTTTGGTCGGGCAGCCCCTATGTGGTGCCGTCGGCCATGTCGAAGGCGGGCATTCATGCAATGACCAAGTCCCTTGCCGTGGAATGGGCTAAATACGGTATTCGCCTCAACGCCATCGCGCCGGGGCCATTCCCGACGGAGGGGGCGTGGGCCCGACTGCGGCCCGAAGCGAAAACCGAAGGCGAAGCGAAAGATATAGCCCGCGTGCCCATGGGCCGCTACGGCGAAATGCACGAATTGCGGAACCTGGCGGTGTTTTTGGTCGCCGATGGTTGTGAATACCTCACTGGTCAAACCATTGCCATCGATGGGGCCGGGCATTTGGGCAACGGGGGTAATTACGTCCACCTCACCGGGCGTTCGGACGAGGAATGGGACGAGATCAAGATCATGGCCAAGGCTGCGTCTGACAAGGACAAGGCCGAGCGCAGCGCCTAAACTGTCCCTGGCGGCCACATTTGCAGGGCTTTTTCGGTCAATCCCTTGCGGTCAACTTTACCCGGGCCGGCCAAGGGCAGTTCATTCATCACAAGAACGCGCCGGGGGTGCTGGTAGGCTGGGCCGTTGGCCAGAGCGTGTTGCTTGACTAGGTTCTCGTCAATGGATTTGCCGGCCTGAGGGACGGCGAAGGCCACGGGTTTCATGCCCTTGATTTCGTCAGGGATAGGGACCACACAGGCCTGGTCGATATCTGGATGCGAGACCAAAACCGCCTCCACATCCGCTGGGTAAATATTCTCACCACCGCAGTTGAACATGTCGTCCGTGCGGCCGACGAAGTAGTGCGCGCCATCGACGTCGCGGCGGAATACGTCGCCAGTCTTATACCAACCGTCCTCCGTGAACGCCTCCGCCGTTTTTTCCGGCAGGTTCAGATAGCCCGGTGAGTTCGCCGGGCATTTATGCCAGAGCTCTCCTTGGTCGGCTTCGTTGCCGCTAGCGTCAATGAGCTTTGCGCCAACGCCCTGGATCACCCAACCAACTGAGGTGGGCGGCGGGGCTGCGCCATCGCGGGCGCCGAAGACAACGGGGCCCGATTCCGTCGTGCCATAGCCGTTCATGATGCTTGCACCGGGAAAGGTGGCTTCCACGTGGGCCCAAAGCTTCGGCGACACGGGTGCCGAACCCATGCGGACGATTTTTACTGAGGAGAGATCTGCATTCTCCGTCAACGCTGGATCGACGAACACCATAGCCAGCATGGTTGGCACGGAAGTGATCCAAGTGCATCGGAAGCGTTCAATGGCGGCGACGTAGGTATAGGCCGTGAATTCTGGCAGTAAGACGATCTGCGCCTTCGACGCCCAAGCGACAAGAGATACGCATAGCGCGTTCATGTGGTAGAGTGGTGCGGCGACAAGCAGCCGGTGTTGATCGAACGCGCCCAGGCGCGAACGCAGTGCCCAGAGGTGTCCCGCATGGGTCAACGGAACGCCTTTTGGGCGGCCCGTGGACCCGGATGTATAAAGGATCATGGCGACATCCGTTTCGATAGCCGTGTAGACATCGAAGGGACCAGGGTGCAAGAGGGTATCGAAGCTGACCTTGCCGTCTGTATCGAAGCAGACAACTGGAACATCAGACCGAAGCGCGGCGGCCCGTTCGGCGTCACAGATGGCGAGACGGACATCGGCGTCGACGAGGATAAATGTGATGATCTCAGCGGAGAACTTGTAGTTGATTGGCACGGCTACCAGCCCTGCGCGCAAGATACCCATGTAGGCGATCATGAATTCCGCTCGATTTGCGGACAGCAGAGCTACTGACTGGCCGGGTTCCAGGCCGCGGGCGATCAGGCCGCGTGCACAGGCATTGGCCCGGGCGTCCAGTTCGCCGTGTGTGTATTCCCGCGGGTTGTCCCATTCGCGGCAATCGATCAGGGCGGTACGCTCGGCAGCTGCCGCAAGGTCAAAGATATCGCCGAGATTGGTAGTGCTGGCCGAACCCATTGCTGAGGCTTCCTTTGTGAATTAAGGGCGATCTTGGAGAGACCGGACAAAACCGTCAAGGTGAGGGCGGGAGAATGAAACGCCCCTTGCTACCGTGACGTTGCCAAGGATGGTTTCACGGAGGAAGATAGTTGTTCACACAGCGAAATTATTGGCGCGGGCATGCCAAAGGACGATCCTACTAAGAGCGAAACGGACGCTGCGGACAGTACCGAGTCGTCGACGCCCCGTCGCCGAGGTCCACCATTTGCATTGCTGGTCCTAATTGCCGCTTTCGTCATCGCTGGCTACTTCGGGTACCAGGAATTTCAGGAAAGGCTCGTCTCCTTGCATGAGGAAGACGCCCGCATCCAATCCGATATGATTACGGTCTCCAGCCGGGTCGCTGGCTGGATTACTGAGGTCTCTGTCGAAGAAGGTCAGGCCATCGATAGGGGGACGGCGTTGATTGTGATCGACGACCGTGCGGCGCGCGCCACCATTGATCAATTGAACGCCCAACGAGAGGGGGTGGGTGCGGAAAAGGTACGCCTGAAGGCCCAGCAGGATCTGGTTCGGCGGCAGACCGACTCACAATTAGCGGCGGAACGCTCAGAACTTTCGGCCGCGCAGGTCACGGTCTCTAGTCTCGCGCCCCAGCTGAACCTGGCGAAGCGGGAGGTGAAGAGGACCACGCGCCTATTCCAGCAAAAGGTGGCTTCGCGCCGCCAGATGGATCAGGCGGAACAACAGCTCCAGCGTATCGAACGCGAACACGAGATTGCTGTGGCCAAGGTTAAGGGAGCGCGCGCGCGCGTTAAACAAGCGGACGCAGAGCGTGCCAAGCTCGATGTTTTGGCCGGAGATCTAGCCGTTCTGGTGAAACGCGAATCGGAGATTTCGGCGAAGATCAAACGCCAGACCTTGGATATTGAAGATCGTATCATCGAAAGCCCAGTGAAAGGGGTCGTCGACCGGCGTTTCGCCAATGTTGGCGAATACGTGACACCGGGGCAGCGCCTTGTACTGGTCCACGATCCGGACCGCATCTGGGTTGAGGCCAACATCAAAGAAACCCAGGTGCGTCGCTTGAAGGAGGGCCAAACCGTGATCGTGTCCGTCGACGCTTATCCGGATGAAGCTTTCGAGGGCCGTATTGAGCGTATCGGCAATACCGCCACCAGCGCCTTCGCTCTGTTGCCCAGCCCCAACCCCAGCGGAAACTTCACCAAGATCACCCAGCGTCTGCCCGTACGCATCGCTATCAACCAGCGTGATGGCCGGCTACGTCCTGGCATGATGGTCGAGGTTACTATTGCCACCGGTCGCTAACGGGCCCGCCAACCGGGGCATTGAACAGATGGTCGCCCGCTATGGGGCGTCCTACAAATGGATGGTAATGATCGCGGGGCTTTTGGGTTCCATGTCCATGGTGCTGTCGGCAACCATGGTTAATGTTGCCATTCCCTCGATCATGGGCGCCTATGGAGTGGGCCAAGACTTAGCCCAATGGGCGGCGACAGCATTCCTTACCACGATGGTGGCAAGCCAGCTTTTAAACGCTTGGATGGTAGGGGCCTTTGGACAACGAATTGTATTTAGCTTTGCTCTGGCTTTTTTCTGCGCCGGCTCATTCATTGGCTCTATAAGTCCGAACATCGAGATTCTGATTGCCAGTCGGATCATGCAAGGGTTTTCCGCTGGCCTAATTCAACCGTTGGTATTGGCTCTGGTTGTCGCCGTTTTTCCTGCCGAAAGGCGCGGTATGGCAGTCGGCGTATACGGAATGGGTGTTACACTGGCTCCCAGCTTCGGTCCGTTTTTTGGCGGTCTAGCCATTGATGCGTTTACCTGGCGACACATTTTTGTAGCACCCATGCCGTTGGTCATGGTTGCATTTGCGATTGGCTTATTATTGATGCCGCCGAAGGGCTCACGCATTTCGCTGCCACCCTTTAATTGGACCGGGTACATCCTCGTGGCTACGGCGTTGATGTGCATAATGAGTTACATTGGAAATGGTCATCGCTGGGGCTGGCTGTCAGATCGGTCTATGCTGTTCTTGGTAGTTGGTGCTTCGACGGCTGTGTTGTTTGTATACACTCAATGGCAATCGAAAAGTCCGCTAATGGACGTGACCCTGTTCACAGACCTGAGGTTTACGGCGGCTATGTTCATTGGCTTTGCCTTTGGCGCTGGAAACTTTGCCACAAATTATGCAATCCCGGTTTTTGTTCAAACGGTCCAGGGTTTCACGCCAACGGAAGCGGGGCTCGTCATCGTGCCAGCGGGTATTGTGTTGATCGCGCTCGTGCCCTTAGCGGGCCGCTTGGCGGATCGTATACCGTCCCATTATCCGATGATGATCGGTTGTGTAACCTTCGCTGTGGCAGCATTTCTATTGTCGGCTTCCGACGTAAACACACCATTTTGGACCATTGCAGCCATTACCGTATTGAGCCGAGGCGCCATCGGCATGGTGATGCCAAATTTGGGGAAGACGGCCATGGGGGCGGTCCCCGTCGATAAGCTAAACCAAGGGGCGGGCACTTACAATTTTATCCGCCAAATGGGCGGCGCGTTTGGCGTTAATATCACAGCGCTCTCCATTGACATGCAAACTGCCCATCACGCGGATATTCTGGCGGCGACCCAGACTTCGGACAATGTGGAAAGCTTGCAGGTTTTAGATCACGTTGCAAAGCTACTCCATGAAGGCGGTATTCCAGATTCGGCGTTGCAACCGGGCGCGCTGAATTACCTGAGTGATGTGATCTACGCCCAGGCGCTAACTTTTGGGTTTCAGGATTCTTTTTTCCAGATCTGTTTCGCCTTCTGTATCGCTTTGATCCCCGCATGGTTTCTGGGACGTGCGGCGGTTCGCCCATCACGTTAGTTGGGCGTATTGTCGTGATAGCGGTGTGTGAGAACAATGCCATGCTTAATCGCTTTAGCTTGCCCAACTCTTTTTTCCAAGTCACTCGTGTTTGGAGCCGGTGCTAACACCTAGACTAGGGCTAAGGATCGCTATTGCAGTTTATTCAGATATAACGCCTTCCATTTCAATGCAATTTATTCTGATGGCGTCGGGTGGTATTGGCCATCCAAACCCATATATTCCCGGCCATCGGTGCGATAGAAGCTATCCGCGCCAGCGTCGGCCAAGACCTTCAGCATCTTTGGCATGTGTGAGCCTGATGCATCAATTCGCGCGATAACGTTATTGGCACCCAGCGCATCGATGATTTCAAAAGGGCCTCGAACCCAGGCGTAGCCCCACTTCATGGCGCGATCGATGCTGATCAAGTCATCTGCGATCTCGGGGATCAGGTCGGCTGCGTAGCAAAGCGTGCCACCCATAATTTTCCAAGCCACTTCGCCTACGGCGTCGTCTGCTAACAACACGTCAAGGCTCGCGTGGGTATCGTCCAGTTGGAATCTCTCGGATGCTCGCCAATCTTCATCGAGCAGGTCAAAAATTTCCGTTTTTCGAGAGCCGTCGTCTAATTTCTGCATGCGATAAAATCCTGCACCCGCTTTGCGCCCGATTTGTCCGCGTTCTAGCATTTTGTGAATCGGGCCCGGAAGAGCAATAAAATCCAAGCCTTTGTCGCCGGCGGGCAGATTTATTGCTAGGTTTTTGCCTACGAGGTCCATGACGTCTAAGCCAATTAGGTCGATGAGACCATAGAGACCGGTAGGTGGCAGACCCATGGGACTGGACATGAGCGCATCAATCTGTTCCATCGGGATGCCATCATCTACAGCCTCCTGCGCATAGTGTAGACCCGTCATCATCCAAAAACAGCCGATGCGATTGCCAATGAAATTCACGGTATCCTTAGCGTGGACCACCCCTTTGCCAAGCTGCGTCCCGATAAATGCTGATAGTGCATTCATAACATCGGGCGAGGTTTGTTCTCCCGGAATTAATTCCAAGAGGCGCATGGCCTTCACAGGATTGAAGAAATGGGTGACGGCGATGTCCTTCTTCAGGCTATCAGGCATGCCCTCGGTGATATCTCGGAGTGGGATGCCCGACGTATTGGTAGAGATCACCGAACCTTTCCGCCGCAGCGGCTCCAGTTTTTCGAATAGGGCCCGCTTGGTCGGTAGATCTTCGACCACCGCTTCGCAAATCCAGTCATAGTTGGCGACCAGGGCCAGGTCGTTATCGATTGTTCCAAAGGTAATGTTGCCAGCCTTTTTTGGATCGTCTACGGCTGGCGGTCGGCCATTGATGATCCGGTCCTTGGCCTTCTGTATGGCTTCCTCTGATACATCTAATAGGAGTACTTTGTGGTCCGTCTGCGCACACAAACCTGCTATGCCGGTGCCCATGGTGCCGCCGCCGATGACGGCGACGGATTTGATTTGGTTGGACATATTATACCCTCTTTGGAACCTTTGATTTGCTAGCCTTGCGTAACCACTGCGGACGTGATTGTAAAGGTATGCAACAGGGAGTTCACCATGGTAACGCCAAAGTTCCTAAAGTTTGATACG
>DFRF01000035.1:23905-24420 GCA_002378125.1 Rhodospirillaceae bacterium UBA3470
TAAGTTTACACGCAGGCCAACAGCCGGACCCGGCCACGGGTGCACGGGCTGTGCCCATCTACCAGACCACGTCCTACGTGTTCGAGGATACGGATCATGCGGCATCCCTATACAACTTGGAGCGGCCGGGGCATATTTACACGAGGCTTTCCAATCCCACCGTCGCGGTGTTGGAGGAACGTGCGGCAGCACTGGAGGGCGGCGTCGGCGCGGTGGCAACGGCTAGCGGCATGGCAGCAATCTTCCTGGCAGTCGCGACGCTCATGGACAAGGGCGGCCATATCGTCGCGTCCGGGTCCCTCTATGGCGGCACGCACAACCTGTTCAGCTACACCATGCCGCGGTTTGGCATCACTACGACTTTCGTCAATCCGCGTGAGCCACAGCAGTTCAAGGACGCGATCACCGATGATACGCGTCTGGTATTTGGCGAGACGCTGGGTAATCCAGGTATTGAAGTCATGGATATTCCAGTGATTGCCGAGATCGCGCATGAAGCTGGTCTGCCGTTGATG
>DFRF01000082.1 GCA_002378125.1 Rhodospirillaceae bacterium UBA3470
CCGCGCCCGAAGCCTTCCATAATGACCATGGTTTCCGTGGCGCCACCGCCAATGCCACCGAATTCTTCCGGTAAGGCGACGGCCAACCAGCCGAGTTCGGCCATTTGTTTCCAATTTTCGTCGGTGAAGCCTTCGCTCGTCGCTGCCGTCTTGCGCCGCGTTTCAAACTCATAGTTCTCGCGAACGAATCGATCGACGCTATCCTTCAGCAATTGTTGTTCTTCGGTAAGCGAAAAGTCCATGTTTTCAGCCCTGTATCAGACAGTTGTGTTCTTTTTTTTCATCATAACCCAAGCACCATCTTGGCCATGATGTTCTTTTGAATTTCATTAGACCCGCCGTAGATCGATGTCTTGCGGACGTTGAAGTAGGCCGGTGACAGTACCGCCGCGAGGTCGGGGCCAACGGGATCTTCGTTCCAGCCATATTCCATCGATTCGGGCATGTAGGGATGGGCATACATGCCAACGGCCTTCATTGAAAGTTCCGTAAGCTCTTGTTGGATTTCGGTCCCCCGAATCTTCAGCATGCTGACTTCTGCGCCGGGACCTTCGCCCTTGGTATCTGCCATTAGAAAACGTAATTCCGTGTACTCGAGTGCCTTCAGCTTTATCTCTAACTCAGCGATCGATTTCCGAAAATCCGGGTCGGCGTATACCGGCTGGCCGCCCCCTTTTTCTTCCTGAGCGATGTCTTTCAGCCGCCGTAAACGGGCTTTCGAATGGCCAACCTCAGCAATGCTGGAGCGCTCATTACCCAGCAGGAACTTTGCGTACGTCCAACCTTTGTTTTCGGCACCGACCAGGTTCTCGGCAGGCACTCGCACATTGTCGAAGAATGTGTCGTTGATTTCAGCATCACCATCCATAGTAACGATCGGACGGAACTCGACACCGGGTGAGTTCATATCGATCAGCAGAAACGAAATTCCTTCCTGCTGCTTACCTTCGCTCGATGTCCGAACAAGGCAGAAGATCCAGTCCGCCCATTGCGCATAAGATGTCCAGGTTTTCTGTCCGTTGACGATGAAATGATCACCGTCGCGCACTGCTCTTGTCTGAAGCGATGCAAGGTCGGAACCGGCACTTGGCTCAGAATAGCCCTGGCACCAAAACTCTTCGCCGGAAAGAATTTTAGGCAAGAACCGGGATTTCTGCTCTTGATTGCCGAAGCTGTAGATGACGGGGCCTACCATCGTTAAACCGAATGGGCTCAACGGCGGACAGTGGGCGCGCGCCAATTCTTCGCCGAAGATATATCTGCGGACGGGGTCCCATGCGCATCCGCCATGTTCGACCGGCCAATTCGGTGCGATCCAGCCCTTCTCGTGCAGAATGACATGCCAGCGGAAGACATCCTCCTTCTCTAGCCTGAGGCCGCGTTGGCGTTTGTCCTGCAGGTCGCGAGGTAGGTTATCCTTAATAAAGGTTCGGACTTCGTCCTGAAATACTGTGTGTTCGTTGGAGAATTGCAGGTCCATGGGGTTCCTTCGCGCTGTCGGAATCCGGGCGCCGAATTGCCGTCGAACTTAATAGAGGCATATAGCATATTGAAGCGGCTGGGAAAGCCCGAAGATGCCGGAGATAAAAGAAGAAATGGGATACGATGCACCGTTTGCGGGTCTTAAAGTGGTTGATATCAGCCAGGGTGTATCGGGCCCCTATGCGGGAATGCTGATGGCGCAGTACGGCGCTGAAGTCATCAAGGTCGAACCGCTCGATGGAGAGTGGGGCCGCTTTATTAGCCGCGATTACGACAACCATTCAGCCTTCTCGGTATCGGCTAATCTGGGTAAGCGAAGTGTCGCCCTCGACCTGAAAACCGAGGAGGGGAAAGAAGTACTCCGGAAGTTGCTGGATGGCGCCGACATTTTCATTGAAAACTTTCGACCGGGGGTTACTAAACGGTTGGGTTTCTCATACGACGAGGTGAAGAAGATTTGTCCCCGGGCGATCTATCTTTCCATTTCCGGCTTCGGCAATGGTGGGCCGTTGCGTGAGCGGCCGGCCATGGATCCGGTGCTGCAAGCATTTTGCGGCTTGATGTCGGTGAACGAGGGAAATGACGGCATTCCACATCGGATCGGTGTCGTCATCTGCGATATGGCGACTGCACTCTACGCCTTCCAGGCGCTTTCGACCGCGCTCTACGCGCGGCGCGATGAAGAAAATGGGTGCCTCATTGAGACAAATCTCATGCAGGGCGCGGCTTGTCTTGGCGTCATCCGGATGATGATGGTGCACTTGGAGAAGGGGGCTTATGTCGTTGGGCGTGTCCCGGCAGGGGTCCTGGAAGCAAGTGATGGGTACATCACAATTTTGATGTATCGCGACGCCGAATTTCCAGAGCTCTGCGACCTCTTGGGCCTGCGAGAAATGGGCGCGAACCCTAAATACGCGACGAACGCGCAGCGGGTCGAACACGAGGCGGAAATCATGCCGGAGATCCTGGCGGCGTTCCGGCGGCAGACATGCGCCGAACTGTCTGCCAAACTGACGGAGGCGCGCATTCTGCACGAGCGGGTTAACAGTTACGTTGAGTTCCTGGATCACCCACAAGTAAGAGAGACCGGCCTTGTCTCATGGATCGATCATGCGGGCGTAGGCCGGGTGCCATTGCCGAACGTTCCCGGGTTGCAGCCGTTCGAGGCGGTCGGCGGCAAGGCGCATTCGCCGGCAATCGGTCAACACAGCCGCGAGATTCTCGGCTCGCTCGGTTACAGCATCGACGAAATTAACGACATGACGCAACGGAAGATCACGTTGGCTTAATCGTTTTATCCTACCGCCGACGCGTCGTTTAGTTGTTGTCACAGATCGACTTCAATTCGAACCACTCTGCGTCCGAGAGAGCTGGTTT
>DFRF01000074.1 GCA_002378125.1 Rhodospirillaceae bacterium UBA3470
CCAAATATGGCTAAAATTCCTGATGAACAAAAACCCGCAATTGGTAAAGTTATCGCACCGGCCGCCTTGTGGTGGTTCCGTTGGGGCGCCATGGCTACCATCATCACCGGACTGATCCTGGCATGGATGAACGGGTACATCGTTCAGGCCATGAGCCTTGGTCAGGCGGAAGGCGGCACCACGGGCCACCTTATGATTGGCATCGGTATGTGGCTCGGCACCATCATGTGGTTCAACGTCTGGTTCGTCATTTGGCCGAACCAGCAAAAGGCGCTCGGCCTGGTGGAAGCAGATGCGGATACGAAAGCCGCTGCAGCTCGAACCGCCATGCTGTTCTCCAGGACCAATACTCTCCTGTCGATCCCCATGCTTTTCGCTATGGTCTCGGCGCAAGGATTGTACAACGTATCTTAATCGCAGTTACGATATGACAGGAAAACGGGGCCTTTGGGCCCCGTTTTTCGTAACCGACTGTCGGCGCTTGCGACAAGCTCTTCAGCCTGTTCGCTGACCGGATGTCATACCTGGGGCGTCCTATTCCACAGCAATCAATGCAGCGACTGCCTCGCGTTCTTCCGTCAACAAGACGTTGAACGTTCGGCATGCAGCGCCCGTATCCATCCATTCCAGACTGATGCCCCGCGCCTTGAGTTCGGCGCGGAGATCGGGCGGTGGGGGCATAAAACCAGTGCCGCAGCCAACAACCAAGATCCCGGGTTCGTCAATAACAGGCCCCAGACCACCTAAGGTGATGACGCCTGGATCGATAACCGACCATAGAAGAGTTTTCTCCCGTGCAACCAGAACGGATCCCTCATAGGCCTCCCCGCCAATGCGGAAGCGCCCGCCACCATAGCTTTGGATTGGCTGGCGCCCAATTGGAATGGCCGGGGTGAGATCGAGCGAAATGGCTTACGGCAACTCTTCGGTGGTAGTCTCCGGACCGGCTTCGTCGTCATTCTCACCGGCCAAAGCGCCACCACGGTTCACGTTCAGATACATGAGCATGGGGACTGCCAGGCATATGGAAGAGTAGGTTCCAATGATGACGCCCCAGATCATGGCGAAGGAGAAGTCTTTGATCACCGCGCCGCCAAGGAAATACAGCGCCAGCAATGCCAGCAACGTGGTCACGGAGGTCATGACCGTCCGTGACAAGGTCTGGTTGACGCTATCGTTCAGAAGCTCACCGAAATCCTTCTTCTTGTATTTGCGCAGATTCTCGCGAACGCGGTCATAAACTACAACCGTATCGTTGATGGAATACCCGGCGATGGTTAGGACCGCGGCAACAGTGGATAGGTTAAACTCTAGCCCCAACAGTGCAAACATGCCAATCGTAGACAACACGTCGTGGGTCAACGCAACGATGGCGCCTAGACCGAATTGCCATTCGAAACGGAACCAGATGTATACTAGTATCGCCAGGATCGCCAAGCTGACGGCCATGACGCCATCCCAGAACAGCTCCTCCGACACCTTCGGACCGACGAATTCCGTTCGCCGGTAGTCGACGCCCGAGCCCAGCGCCGCCTTGACCTTCTCGACGGCAACCTGCTGCGCGCCTTCACCACCTTCCTGGCGCTGCACTCTAATCAGCACATCTGTCGGCTGACCGAATTCCTGCAGGGCAACCTCGCCAAGACCAAGATTGCCCAGCGTCGTGCGCATGGCGCTGATGCTGGCGGCCTTATCGGTACGCACTTCCATTAGTATCCCGCCCTGGAAATCGATGCCGTAGTTGAGGCCTTTGGTCAGGAATAACCCGACGGAAGATGTGATCAACACGGCCGAGAAAATGAAGAACATAATCCGCTTCGGAATGAAGCTGATATTGATGTCCGCCGGGATAAAACGAAGTCCACGCATATCTCTATTCCCTTCCCGGCCCTAGATCGGCAATTCCGCCGGCCGCGTCCGTCGTAGCCACGTGACCACGAATAACCTCGTCAACATTATGGCCGTGAACATAGAGGTGACGATGCCAATCGCCAGCGTCACCGCGAAGCCCCTAATCGGTCCAGAGCCAAAGATGTACAGTAGGATAGCCGCGATCAGCGTCGTCACGTTGGCGTCAATAATAGTCGTCAACGCCCGACTATATCCCGCGTCAATGGCCGATATGGGCGTTCGGCCCTGGCGGGTTTCTTCGCGAATTCGCTCAAAAATCAGAACGTTTGCATCTACGGCCATACCGATGGTCAGCACAATGCCGGCAATGCCGGGCAATGTCAGGGTCGCCTGCAGTACCGAGAGCGCGCCCAGTATCAAGAACATATTCACCGTTAAGGCGACGTCGGCCATCAACCCGAAGCGACCATAGGCGATACCCATGAACACGATGACCAGCACCATGCCAATGATCGAGGCTATCTTACCGGCATCGATAGAATCCTGTCCAAGCCCTGGACCGACAGTCCGCTCCTCGAGGATGGTCAGCGGTGCGGGCAAGGCGCCGGCGCGAAGCAACAGCGCCAGGTCTGTCGCCTCCCGGAAGGAGAAGTTCCCACTAATTTGGCCGCTACCGCCGAGGATCGGCTCACGGATCACCGGGGCGCTGATTACCGTGCCGTCAAGAACGATCGCGAAGGGGCGGTTGACGTTCGCCGACGTAACGACGCCAAACTTCTTGCCACCACGGGCGTTAAACCGGAAAGTCACCACTGGCTCGCCAGTTTGTCCGTCCGACGACGGCTGAGCGTCGACAAGGTCTTCGCCGGATACCATGATCCGTTTCCGAATCAGGACGTTGCGTTCCTGGCCGCTGCCGTCATCCATGTGCGGCAACCACTTCGCCCCTGGCGGCGTCCGCGTTAGGTTTTGGCCGCCCGATTGCGCGTGGACCAGATGAAAGGTCATCTTCGCGGTTTTGCCGATGAGTTGCTTGAGGCGTTCGGGATCTTCAACACCCGGAACCTGCAGAAGGATTCGGTCGTCACCTTGGCGCTGAATGGTCGGTTCGCGCACGCCCGTTTCGTCGATACGGCGACGAATGATTTCCAAGGACTGGGTCAGCGCGGCTGTGCGACGTTTTGCGAGGGTGTCGCTTGTAAAAGAGATGCGGATGGTGTTGCCGTCGATCTCCGTCCGCGTTCCCGGGTCAATCACACTGAGCGCTGAGTGCGCGGGCTCGAACTGTTCGGGCTTGCGGATCGTCACCTTCGCCGTCTGGCCTTCTATACCCAGCGCACCATAGCGAATCTTGTTTTTACGCAACTCGACGCGCATGGAATCAACCAGCGATTCCAGTTGCTCTTTGATCACCGTGTTAACGTCGACCTCCAGCAGCAGATGTGATCCCCCCTGCAAGTCAAGGCCCAGGCTGACCTGCTTATGCGGCAGCCAGGTTGGCAGGCTCTCAGCGGTCTTTTCGTTCAGGAAATTCGGTGTCGAGAACGCGAACCCAAACACGCAAACGACGAGGATGAACACGATCTTCCATTTGGCAAAATAAACCATCGGCAGGTCCAGCGTTATTCCGGGTTATTGCTTCTTAACTTCTCTGCCGTCGCCGCCAGCCTGGTTCGCGTCGGCCTCCTTGGCCCCCGGGTCTTCGACCTCTTCCGGTTCAGGTAGAGGATTTGCCTCGTTGGTGGGTTTGGGGGCCACGTCATTGTTGACCGGACCCTGTTGCTGACCACCGCCCATGCCGAATAGCTTGCCAAGAACGCCACCGCCAGATTTTTGATTAGCGTTCTCGTTGGCGGCACCGCCCTTTACGGGCTCACCCTTTGTCTGCACGCCCGAAATAAGACTACGCTGGACCTTCACCTTCACGTCCTTGGCGATCTCGACGGTGACCTCGTGTTCATTATCCACCTTGGTGACCTTGCCGGTGATCCCGCCACCAGTGATCACCGTATCGCCGCGCCGGATATTCACCAGCATCTCCTTGTGATCTTTCATCTTCTTCTGTTGCGGGCGTATCAGAAGGAAGTAGAAGACAACGAAGATAAGGACCAGGGGCAGCATGGCCTCCAGGCCGCTGCCACCACCGCCCGCTCCCTGCGCGTAGGCTGATGAAATGAACATCTAGAACTCCTTGTTTCCGGCACGCCGATGCCTGCTTCAGAGGTTGGGGCGCACCGTAAGAAAACCTGCGGGACTATAACGGCCCCTGTCCGACTTGCAAACGCTTAGGCCCGCGCAAGATTATCCCTTCGATAGCTAATGTGGGAAGCAATTGGGCGCTTCACAAACCCCTCCCCGTTTGGATGAGACCATCAATGACGCGCGGATTTTTTAAGGGATGGAACATTGGTCCGTTGAGAGGTGAGATCGCCCCCGAAATTTCTGAGAGCACGACAGAGTTGAATTAAGCGGCGTCTCGCCTGGCGTCCTCCAGGATCAACTGGGCGCATTTCTCGCCGATCATGATCGCCGGCGCGTTGGTGTTGCCCGACACCACCGTTGGCATGATCGAGCAATCGGCGACGCGTACACCGTGAACGCCGTGCACACGTAACCTGGCATCAACCACCGCTCTCGGATCGCTGCCCATACGGCACGTTGAGGTGGGATGGAAGATGGTGTTGCCCTTGTTGCGGGCATATTCCAAGAGGTCGTCATCCGTGACTCGGCCGCTGCCAGGTTCGTGCTCTTTCATTACATACATGGCGAAGGCTGGTTGTTCAGTGATCCGCCGCACCATACGTAACCCTTCAATCATGATCCGCCGGTCATAGTCCGTGTCCAGGTAGTTCGGGGTAATCGTCGGATGCGCGAAGGGGTCGGCCGAATTGATCATGATGTTACCACGACTTTCGGGCCGGAGTTGGCATACCGAGATGGTCACACCGGGAAACGGATGCAGGCTGCCGCCAAGGGAGGTTGCGCTGAATGGAATGAAGTGAACCTGGGCATCGGGGGTCGCAGATTCTGGCAGCACCCTGGTAAATACGCCGACATGTCCCGCGCTGAAGGTCATGGGACCGCGCCGGAACAGGGCATACTGAAGGCCTACCCATGCGCGCCGGACCAAATTATTGACGTCGTCGTTCACGCTGATGGCCCGGTTCAATTCGATAACGGCGCGGGCCTGATAATGATCCTGCAGATCGGCGCCCACCCCGGGGCTGTCATGAACCACATTAATGCCGTGCGCCTTCAAGTGATCTGCTGGTCCGACGCCTGATAACTGAAGCAACTGCGGTGAATTGACGGCGCCGCCGGAGAGGATGACCTCGCCACTGACCTTAGCCACCTTGTCCATGCCATGCTGGCGGTATCGGACCCCGGTGACGCGCGGCCCCTCAAACTCCAGGTTCATAACCTGGGCACCGACCTCGATGACAAGATTGGCGCGGCCACGGACCGGTTTCAGGTATCCCACTGCAGACGAACACCGACGCCCGTTGACCGAAGTAGTCTGGAAGCTCCCTACGCCCTCCTGTGTCACGCCATTGAAATCATCGTTACGCGGGATACCTGCCTCGACTGCAGCGTCGATGAAGGCATCGCAAATCTCGCGCTTGTCACGAATATTCGAAACCTGCAAGGGCCCACCGGATCCGTGAAAATCGTTTGCGCCGTTCTCTTGGTTCTCCGCCTTCTTAAAGAACGGCAGAACTTCCTCGTAGCTCCAGCCCTCGTTTCCAAGCTGGCGCCAGTGGTCGTAGTCCTCCTTCTGGCCGCGAATGTAGACCAGGCCGTTTATGGCGCTTGATCCGCCCAGGACCTTGCCGCGTGGCCAAAGAATAGACCGGCCGTTGAGGCCTCGGTCCGGCTCCGTGTTGAACCCCCACGACAGAGGCGACGTCATATTCTTGTAGTAGCCGATGGGAATGTGGATCCAAATGTTGCGGTCTTTTGGCCCTGCCTCCAAAAGAAGTACACGGTTCTTCGGGTCGGCGGAAAGGCGGTTCGCCACCGGACAACCGGCAGAGCCGGCGCCAACTACGACGTAGTCAAAGGTCTGATTCATGGTCTTCGTCCTGGGCCGCTGGGTGCTTAGATAAGTTCGTCGCCACGGTCGTCAGTCTCGCCAAAACGCTTGAGTACCGCCGGTTTGGTACCTTCGTATATTTTTGGCAGACCTTCGGCAATCTTCTTGTTCTCGCGCTCGAATAGGCTGTCGCCGTTTATATCGCTCTCGACAATGAACGGCCCGAAGTTCTCCACCTCAAGCACCCACATGGCCTGCGCAATCCCCAAATCGTCCAGCCAATGCACATCCCGGACCTTTGTCACGCCGCGCCCTAATAGCGCGCCAGTGCCATAACCGACCGTCGTCAAGTACACCGAGCCATTCCGCACAAAGGTGTTGCGGTAGTCTTCCGGGCTCATCCCACCCTTCCCCAAGATGAGCTTCGCGCCGGAAATCCGCAACCAGTCCGCCATCCATTTGGTGAAACGGAAGGACGCCGTGGCACTGACGGCGCTCAAGTCATAAGTGCCGTCTTCGCGGGGCGCTGCGGCCGGTGAACAATGGAAGTTGGCCGCGCTCTCGCCCGGCAAATCTAAGGGCAGCTCCGCACCGTCCTGCAACACCTTCATGTAGACCCCTTCGCGACCCGTGTAGACCACGCCGTTTAGATAGACGACGTTGCCAAGCTCTAGCTTCGCCAAATCCTCAGGCGACGGGTTGGTGCTTAGGCTGACTTTCTTGAGGGTTCCGTGGCGGGCCATGTGACCGTCTCCCGGCGTTGATAAGGAGTGTACCATTCAGGGTCGGTCCGGTATTCGACCGAACCGCCCGCATAGACGCGCGCGCAAGCGCGCCGAGACGACAGACAGAAGGCATGTACGCTCATCTGCATAGCGCCCGTATGGCAGTAGCCGACTTCGATATGAGTATCGATGACCATGGACTTGCCGACGAATCCCATGGCGCCCATACCGATGTTGTTGCCCAGTTCCGTGAGCTCCATTTCTAACTCGGCGATTTTCGGATCCGGGTTGCGGTCACCGACCGTCCGCAGGCAGGCGGCGCGCTTACCGTGAACCATGCACGCATCCTTTGACCCACCCAGGCCAACACCGATTATCGCCGGCTGACAGGCGAGGCCACGCTTGCCAAAGGCGACCAGGGAATCCAGGTAAAATCGCTTTATCCCCTGAATCCCGTCCGAAGGGAACAACATGCGGTAATCCGTACCGAACAATCCGCCCTTGTGCACGGTGGTCAGATCGATCCAGCTGCCTTCCGGCTCATAAGCATATTCGATCTCAGGCGCGCCAATACCAACATTATTATCATGATCGGTCCGCCACAGAGGATGAACCCGGTTCGGGCGCAGTGGAATAGACTGTGTGGCGCTGGCCGTGGCGCCGCGAAGCGCCGCCTCCAGAGCAACGGGGCCTCCCTCGATCCGGGCTTCGTTGGCGATTTTCACGTACCAGCGAGGTGTACCCGTGTCGCCGCACATAGCACGGCGGTCTTCCTTCGCAGCTTCGTAGTTTTCTAACATGGCTTGAAGGACGAAAGATGACAAATCACCAGTCTCATCAGCCGCGGCCTTCTTGAGCCCGACCAAGTAATCCTCGGGAATCTCGATAGCCGCCATTTCCATCAAGGTGTAGGCTGTCGCTTGAATTTTATCGATGGGAATCATGGTCAATTCCTCAGGCTATGCGGTCGGGCCAGGGGTGAGGGACGATAATGATGCGCCAACCATTATCTGAGTGTATAAGAACCCGGCGATCATTCCAGGGCAAATTCCGTTTGCCGACCTGATCGGTTACTCTACGAAGTATTCACGACTAAGACCGTAATCTAGAGAACTACTCAAGGACTGATCCGAATGAAGAGGCTCGACCAGTCATGGTTTCCGGAATTTTGCGCCTTAATCTTTTTCTTCCAGCGCGCCGATCATGTCCGTCGCGACATTGGGCGACATTCTAGAGGCATCGCACCCGATCAACGCGGCACTGGACATCACTGGCCTTGTCCTCCTCTACGCCAACAATTTTGTCTAGGTGCTGAAGGGTCCCAGGACAACAACCGCCGCCTTTGAAACCATGGGCCCACGCCCCGCGATTCAACGATTGTGATGCCCGGCCAATTCGTCTAATTCCGGAGGGTGCGGACATTGCACGTCATCCGAAAGCCGACCAACATGAACAATCATCCCAAATCCCCAGAGCCGCTCTGGCCCCATTACGGCTGGGTGATCACGGTTGCTTGTACGGTATGCGTGGCCGTGTCCCTTGGGTTCGGTCGATTTGCATTGGGCATGCTGTTGCCCGCTATGGGCGCGGCGCTGCCCCTCGACTACGCCGATATGGGTTTTATCAGCACGGGAAACTTCGTCGGCTACACCATCGGCGTCATGGCCGCCGCCTGGGTGGTGCCGGCAATTGGTGAACGCTGGACTATTTCCGGCGGCCTGATGATCGTGGCGTTGTCGTTGTTGGCTGTCGGCCAGGCGACGGGATTCGCCTCGGCCATGATCATCTATTCTGTCACCGGGCTTGCCGGCGGATGTGCCAACGTCACAGCGCTCGGCCTTGTTTCCCACTGGTTCACTCGTCAGCTCCGCGGCAGAGCTGCCGGCTTCCAGGTTTCTGGCTCCAGCTTCGCAATTATGTTTTCTGGTCTCGTGCTGCCAAACATCAACCTAATTGTCGGCCCGGACGGCTGGCGGGACGGTTGGATGTTGTTGGGCGGCCTGTCCGTGCTGGGCGCAGTGTTTGCGGGCGTGACCCTGCGCAATCGGCCGGCGGATAAGGGTCTAAAACCGTCAGGCACTCCGGATGACCCGGCGGCCACTGCAGGCGTGCAGGGCCATCCCGGCGCGCGCACCGTTGCGCATCTCAGCACCATCTATTTCTTCTTCGGCATCACCTATTCCGTCTACCTTACGTTCATGGTCACCTCCTTGGTCGAGGAGCGGGGATTGAGCGAGGTCGCGGCAGGCCAATTTTGGACGACCTTGGGATTGCTGACCTTAATGTCGGGGCCTCTTTTTGGCTTTCTGTCCGACTTGTACGGTCGCCGGCAAGCCCTGGCTATGGCCTTCGCCGTCTACGGAACCGCATATGCATTGGCGGCCATCGACGGCGGCGCGATCAGCCAGTGGGCATCAGTAGCCGCGTTCGGCGTTGCCGGTTGGAGCATACCTGCGATCCTAGGCGCCGCGGTGGGCGATTACGCCGGCCCGCGCAACGCCGTGAAGGTATTGGGCACAATCACGGTGGCATTTTCCTTGGGGCAAGTCAGCGGCCCGGCGCTTGGCGGATTACTGGCAGAATGGACAGGCAGTTTCGCGCCCGGCTACTGGGCGATTGCCACGACCACGGGCATTGCGGTGCTGATTTCGCTTGCCTTGCCTTTGCCCCGCGACGCGGCGTGATTGACTGGCCGCGCCGGCCTTACTAACTTCGCGGCCTTGTACGACGTCCGGGATTTGGGCCATGAATACTGAAGATATAGTTCCCCTTCTCCACCGCATCGCCGATGCCCTTGATCGGCTTGCGCCCTCCCCCAATGCAGAATACGACCTGAGTGTCGCCGACGCTTTTGTTTGGCACGCCGAAGCGGACCGGCTGGAGCCCGTGGAAAAGGTCAACCGCGTCCCGCTGGACCTACTCAAGGGTATCGACCGCCAGACCGATATCCTGTTCAACAACACAGATCGCTTCGCCAAGGGCCTACCCGCCAACAACGCTCTTCTTTGGGGTGCGCGGGGCACTGGAAAAAGCTCTTTGGTCAAGGCCGTTCATGCGGATATCAACCGGCGGGACCCGGGCAGCCTGAAGTTGGTGGAACTGCACCGTGAGGATATCCCGTCCCTTCCCCGCCTCTTGGCGATTTTGCGGACGAGCGGACTGCCGAGCCTCCTGTTTTGCGATGACCTGTCCTTTGACGCCCTGGACGACTCGTATAAGTCACTGAAGACCGTCCTAGAAGGCGGTGTCGAGGGGCGTCCGGCAAACGTCATCTTCTACGCCACCTCAAACCGGCGCCACCTGATGGCCCGCGACATGATCGATAACGAACGCTCTACGGCCATTCACACGTCCGAAGCGACAGAGGAAAAGGTCTCGCTGTCCGACCGTTTCGGCCTTTGGCTTGGCTTCCACAACTGTGATCAGAACACCTTCTTGGCCATCATCGAAGGTTACGTCAAACGCTGCGGCCTGGATGATCCATCCATCAACCTCGAAGCGGAGGCGAAGGAGTGGGCGGTCACTCGCGGGTCCCGATCGGGCCGGGTTGCCTGGCAGTACATTCAGGACCTAGCGGGCCGCTTAGGTAAACCCATAAATTTAGAATAAAGCGCTGCGTCACACGCGAAACGTGCCGCCGTCACCAATGCAATTATTTACTGTCAGAAATAGTTGGCTCTCGACCATTTTGAGCAACCGCAATCCCGGCTAGGCCGGTCGTAGGTACTTGCGTGGGTCCCGCGCACGCTTACCCTTGCGCAGTTCAAAATGCAGCTGCGGCGTCGTGACACCGCCCGTGGAGCCGACACGGGCGATCAGCTCGCCCTTGCCCACCTTGTCACCACGTTGTACCGCCAGCCGGTCGTTGTGGGCATAAGCGCTAACCCAACCGCCGGCATGTTTGATCAACACCAGGTAGCCAAACCCGCGCAACTCATTACCTGCATAAACGACAACGCCATTTTCCGCAGCTACGACTGGTGCACCGCGCGGTGCAGCAATATTGATGCCATCGTTGCGTAATCCCTTCGACTTGGCGCCAAAACTGGAAATCACGCGGCCCTGAACCGGCCATTGGAACCCTTTGCCGGTGCGCGGCGCGGGCTTCGGAATGCGCCGGGGTGGTGCAATGGGCCGGACGGACAAGGGCGCCTCTGCAACCTCCTTCGCGGGCTTCCGCGGCGCCGTCGCCCAGGCCGGCAGCTTCGTCCGAAGCGGCGGCGGACTTGCTTTCGCCGACAACTGGTCGGCATTCGGGCTCACGGATACGGCCTTAACATTTGATTTACCCGACGCCGCCTGCTCCTCCGCGATGGACCTTGCGACGACACTTCCCGGCAGGCGCAACTGTTGGCCGACGAATATGGTGTACGGCGGTTTCAATCCGCTAAGGCGAGCCAATTCATACATACCGAAACCTAGTTTTTCGGCAATCTCCGACAAGGTATCTCCGCGCTTCACCGTATAACTGGGGGCTCGGGGCAACACGACCCGCTGGCCAACACGCAGTAGGAACGGGGGTTGCAGGTTGTTAGCCAAGATAATGGCGCGCATGGAGACGCCATGGCGGCGACTCAGGACGTAAACTGAATCTCCCTTGCCAACGACCACTGCGGTCGCCCCGCGGAACGCCGCCGCGTTCTGTTGCGTTTGTCCGTCGCCCATCACGTCTTTGCGGACCTGGGTCTCCAGCGGCCAGTCCGGCGCGGTGCATCCGGTTATAAACGCAGCCACGCCAAAGTTGATCAATAAGGTGAGGGATCGGCGAATCATGGATCGATTATTGTCCAGTCAGGAGTCCCCTGCAACGGTACTAGCGCGATGTAGATACGAGACTATCCACCAGGGGCACGAACCGTGTCGGGCCCAAGTCTCGGGTTTCCGCACCGTCCGCCGTACGCGTCACTTTCACCAAGCGCTGGTCTTCCTCGTCAAGGCCCACGGGTACGACCATGATGCCGCCGACAGCCAGTTGATTAAACAGCACCGGCGGCACATCGGCGGCGGCGGCGGCCACCAAAATCCGTTCAAATGGCGCCTGTTCGGGCCAGCCGCCGGCGCCGTCCCCGGCAATGGCGGTAATATTCGTCAGCTTCATACAATCAAAGCGCATCTGGGCAAGCTTCAGCAATTCTGGATGACGCTCGATGGTGTAGAGCCGTCGGCACAGCTGCGCCAGGATAATCGCCTGGTAGCCGGACCCCGTGCCGATCTCAAGCACCTTGTGGCGTTCCGTCAACTCAAGTTCCTGCGTCATCAGGCCGACCACGCCTGGTTGGCTGACAGTCTGATGGTGACCTATGGGCAGCGCCACATTTTCAAACGCCCGAGGCTTGAAGGGTTTCGGCAAAAACATGTCGCGCGGCGTCCGTTCGATGGTCGACAAGACCTTAGCATCGGTCACACCCACCTGACGCAACTCTAGGATCAGCGCACCCATCTTGGCGGCAAAATTGGGATCGAAACTCATCCCATGGCCGCTTTCATTTTTTGCAACATGGATTTGTGGGTGAAATCCAACGACAACGGCGTTACGGCAATCCCGCCGGCCGTTACAACGCCAAGGTCGGTTCCTGTCTTGGTCTCATCCTCGTGCCTCTGCGGACCGATCCAGAAGTACTTATCGCCCCGGGGGTCCTTGCCTTCGGTCAAGGCACCACCGATCTTGCGCCGTCCTTGGCGGGCCACCTCAATGCCGGCAACCGCGCCCGGAGGCACGTCAGGGAAATTTACGTTCATTAGGACCCCGACCGGCCAATCCTCTTTGAGCAAGCCCCTCAAAACCCGTGCCATCCAGACCTCGGCCGTCTTCCACGACACCTTCTGGCGATCCTTGTAATGTTGCGATAAGGCCACGGAGGGCAACCCCAAGAGCGTTCCCTCCATGGCGGCGGCGACGGTTCCCGAATAGGTGATGTCCTCACCAAGGTTACCACCACGGTTGATCCCAGATAACACCATATCAGGGCGTGCCGACTTCATGACCTCCTGTACTCCAAGAAGCACGCTGTCCGTGGGTGTGCCATCGACCGCGTAGCGCCGCGTGGCCAGGCGGCGGATCCGCAGCGGACGGCGCAGGGTCAGGGAATGACTGGCGGCGCTTTGCTCGGTTTCAGGCGCGACCACCCAGACTTCCTTAAAAATCTTAGCGGCGGCACGCTCCAATACCTTCAGTCCTGGCGCGTGAATGCCGTCGTCGTTAGAGATCAGCACGCGGGCCCGCTTCAGGTTCACCGCGCTCAGGCCCCGTCCGGGCGAATGACCTCAATATCGCCCATGTAATCTTTCAGGGCCGCCGGCACGACGATGGAACCATCGGCCTGCTGGTAATTTTCCATGATCGCGATCAAGGTGCGACCAACCGCTAGACCGGAACCATTTAGGGTGTGCACGAACCGAATGTCCTTTTTTCCTGCAGCGCGGCACCGTGCTTTCATCCGCCGAGCCTGAAAATCACCGCAATTGGAGCACGATGAAATCTCCCGGTAGGTGCCCTGCGCCGGCAGCCAGACCTCGATATCGTAGGTCTTCCGCGCCCCAAAACCCATATCACCAGTACACAGGACCATGGTCCGATAGGGTAGCTCCAAGTGCTGCAACACCGCCTCCGCGCAGGCGGTCATGCGCTCCAGCTCTTCGGTGGATTGATCGGGCGTAGTCACGGATACCATTTCCACCTTGGTGAACTGGTGCTGGCGGATCATGCCGCGGGTATCCTTGCCGGCGGCACCTGCCTCGGAACGGAAACACCAGGTCATAGCCGTCATCCGCTTCGGCAGCTGGGTTTCATCAACAATGTCGCCGGCCACCATATTGGTGAGCGGGACCTCTGCCGTCGGGATCATCCACAACCCCTCTTCCGTTCGGAACAGATCCTCACCAAATTTCGGCAACTGCCCAGTCCCAAACATAGCGGCATCGTTCACCAGGGCGGGCGGGTTGATCTCCATATACCCATTCTCACCAGTGTGTAGATTGATCATGAAGTTGGCCAAGGCCCGCTCGAGGCGTGCCAAGGCACTGGTCAGTACAACGAACCTCGAGCCAGAGAGCCTTGCTGCCCGCTCGAAATCCATCATACCTAGAGCTTCGCCCAGTTCTACATGGTCTTTGACGTGAAAGTCGAATTCTCGCGGCTTCCCCCAACGACGGATTTCTACGTTGTCGTCTTCGCTGTTGCCGACAGGTACGTCGTCAAACGGCAAGTTTGGAATGCGGGTAAGCTCAGTTTCAAGGGCGGCCATCGCTTCGGAAGCCGTATGCTCGGCATCGGCCTGTGCGGCCTTGCTTTCCGACACCTCAGCAATGATGTCACTGGGGTCCTCACCACGGGCTTTTGCTGCGCCAATCTCCTTCGACATGGAATTACGCTTCGTCTGAATTTTCTGGGCCCGGGTTTGTGCATCGCGTCGTGTCGTGTCGAGCGCAATCAGCTCCTGAGCACGCGCCGGCAAAGACCGGCGTGCCAAACCCTCGTCGAAGGCCTTCGGATTATCACGGATCCATTTGATGTCGAACATGGCAAAGCTCGGATAGTCAGTGCGGTTTGACGTTCTCTCGGCTTTATAGGACCAAAGGTCATGGTGGAAAAGGATTTTAGCGGCCGCCATCGGCCATACCGACATTCCCGGCGGGATCACTAAAATAGCATTTATGCTTATTATCAATTTCCACAAGCAAAACGCGATCACAGTTTGAAATTGCGCCCTTTCAAGCGAGAGTAATTGCCGCGCAAAAATAAATCTTTGGATGCACTTAAATGCTGCATCTCGATGAAAAAATTTTAAATTAAATATTTAACATCCATTGAGAAAACATCTGGAAATGCTAACTACGGCCTTCTGTCTCCAAATTGTTCGGGCGACGATGGAACTAAGACACAATTTTGAAATGAAGATCACCGCCAAGGGTGTTCAAAGCTGTAAATAGCTGAAATTCATTACGAACCTCAATTGTGAAAAAATCTCCGTTTATTTCATTTCGGAGCCCTTGGCCGTTTTAAACTTCACGGCCTTAATGCCAGGGTTCAGCGGGGTTTGGTCGCCGCTTCGCCAAACGATTTCGGGCTTACCAGGCTGGCTAACGCCACGGCGGCCAGGGCAAGAATGGCAAACCCGGCGGAAACCTGGAACACCATGGCCGGTTGCGCCAAGTCCAACAACCACCCGTACAACAAGGGCGCTAGGCTACCGCCAATGGAATAACCAACAAAGATGAACCCAAAAATCTTACCGCTGTCGCCCGGCGGTACAATCTTGCGAATCATCAGATCGCGCGCCGGCAAAATAACGCCCATGCCGAAACCGGCCGCCGCCAGCATAACAGTAAATACATAAGCGGGCGGAGCCATGAACGTCGGCGCAGCTGCGGATAACGCCACCAGAACCAAACCCACCGTCGATGTCACCATGTGGCGCGGAAACTTATCGGCTACCAGACCGCCAGCGAGAATGCCGCCGACAATGCCGAACAGATAGCCGGTTAAGGCGCCGTTCGCGGAATCCAACCCGATATCGTGCAAGTTGATCAGGCTCGAAACTGTGAAAGCCGTTAGGCCCCCGCCGGCCATGCCGTAGAGGACGAAGTAGGCCAGAAACAGCAAAACCGGCGCCGACAAAATTAGGCGTAGGCCGGACGTTTCGGATGCCGCCGGTTCCGCCGCTGCCGCCGGTTGCTTGGCATCCGCCGCGGCACCTTCGCCCAGCAGGACATCGCGCTTTAGGATCATCAAGGCCAACACCACAAGGCCGACGATCCCCGCCGAAATCAGCGCCGTGCGCCAATCATAGAACTGTACCACCGCCAGAATACCGATAGGCGCACACGCACCGCCCAGAAAACCGGCAAAGGTATGCGCCGAATAAGCCTTGCCTAATCTGTCGGGATTGATAGACCCGGACAGAATGGCATAGTCCGCCGGATGAAAGACGCTATTGCCCAACCCGGCAATTACCGCCAGGACCAAAAGCAGCCAATAGGCGTCGGCAAATCCCATCAGCAACACGCCGATAGCGTTCAACGCCAGCCCCGCGAACAGGACCCGGCGCGGCCCCAACCGGTCGACCAGAAAGCCCACCGGCGCCTGCAACACGCCGCCCAATAGGTTGTAGCACGTCATGGCTAGGCCCAACTCCACGTAACTTACCCCGAACTCGGCCTTCAGTAACGGGAATAGAGGTGGCAGGGCCAGTAGGTAATAGTGGCTCATGAAATGGCCGGCCCCAATCAGACCGTTGACCCAACGTTCGAACACGCGCGCGTCCGCTTCGGGTGCGCCTCCGGTTCTGCTCATGGTGGACATGGTGCTCATGGCACGGACAAGATAGGCCTTCCGGGCATTCTGGGCCATAGCCATTTCGTACAAATGAAGGGGACCGCTATTCGGGAAGTGGAATATCGAAGGCTTTTAGCGCCTTTTTTTGACGCTTTTTCAGCATCTGTTCACTAAAGCCATCGATCAGATCGTGGAACAGTTGGTGCCAATTAATCTCCGCCTTGAGATGTGTGAATACGCTGCCTAGGCCAATGGCGGCACGGTCCATGAGCACGAATTCCCGGGGCGGTGTGACGCCGCCCGTCTTCCGCAGTTCCCGATGCACCTTTGCGGCCACGCCAGCGCCATAGGCAACGCCGCCAGTTTCTTGGATCGGCATGACCCGATCTTCCAGCAGGGGTTTGTAGAGGAACCGCGCCCACTGGTTGAGGATGTCGATCACATGGCGGTCTAGATCAACAAACCCCCAAGTCTCATATGCATGCACCGCCAAATCCTCTTCCTCGTCCCGGATCGCCCTGTATAGATCGATGACAGCCCGGACGAACGCCGGACGGAACACACGGACACAGCCGAAATCCAGTAGATTGACAGAATTGTCATCCCGCACCGTGTAGTTGCCAAGATGCGGGTCGCCATGGATCACGCCGTATCCATAAAGCGGCAGGTACCAGGCCCGGAACATATTGAGCGCCACCGCGTTACGGGTTTCCGCATCGGCCTCCACGGAATCCATCAAAGGCCGTCCATCCAGCCACGTCATAGTCAATAGGCGGTCCGTGGAGAGATCGGCAACGTGTTCCGACACATGAACGTTCGCCTCATTGGCTAGGATGTGCCGATAGAGAGCCATATTGCGAGCCTCGCGGTTATAGTCCAATTCCTCGCGCAAGCGCTCGGAAAGCTCGGCGTGGATGTTCACCGGATCGATGGCGTTGTCGTAACGGAAATAAATGCCGAAAATCAGCTTCAATTGCTTAAGGTCCGCCTCAACCGCAGATTTCATATCCGGGTACTGGAGCTTGCAAGCGAGTGCTGTTCCGTCCTCCGCCTGAGCCCGGTGCACCTGGCCCAGGGAAGCCGCGGCGCTGGCCTCGCGTTCAAAAGTTTTGAACCGGGACTCCCAGTCCGCACCCAGTTCTGTACGCATGCGCCGGCGTACAAAGCTCCAACCCATGCTTGGCGCGTTGGTCTGCAACTGCGCCAGTTCGGTCATGTATTCCTCAGGCAGCATGTCGGGCACAGTCGACATGATCTGCGCTATCTTCATCAGGGGCCCCTTTAGCCCCCCCAACGCAGCCTGCAGTTCTGACGCGTGCTGGCCTTTGTTAATCTCCATGCCAAACAACCGATTGCCGGCAACCTTGGCCGCCAAACCGCCAGCCGCGCGCCCAACCCGTGCGTAGCGCTTCAGCCGGTCGCTGGCGCTGTCGGAATCCCGATAGTCGTTCTCGTCGGCGGGCGTCAAAGGGCAGCCTCCAATTCGTCGATAAACCCGGAAATAACACCCAAGCCCTTCATCCAGAAATCAGGGTCGGAGGCATCAAGGCCAAACGGCGCCAGTAGATCCTTGTGCCGTTTCGCACCGCCCTGCGCCAGCATGTCCAAGTACTTAGCCTGAAACCCAGGGTGCCCTTCCTTCAAGACGGCATAAAGTGCGTTCACCAGACAATCGCCGAAGGCATAAGCGTAAACATAGAAAGGCACGTGGATGAAGTGCGGAATGTAGGCCCACAGAACGCGGTAATCGTCGTCGAAGTTAAACGCCGGTCCCAGGCTGGCGCGCTGGGTTTCCATCCAAATTTCGCCCAGGCGTTCGGGCGCTAGCTCGCCGTCGCGGCGTTCCAAGTGCACGCGCGTCTCGTATTCGTGAAAGGCTATTTGCCGGACCACCGTGTTCAGCATGTCCTCAACCTTGCCAGCCAGCAAAACCCGGCGCCGTGCCGGATCGGTCTCCGCGTCCAGCATGGAACGAAATGTCAGCATCTCACCAAAGACGGACGCCGTTTCGGCCAAGGTCAGTGGGGTTTGCGATAACAACAGGCCCTGCGGCGCGGCCAGTACCTGGTGCACGCCGTGCCCCAACTCGTGGGC
>DFRF01000015.1 GCA_002378125.1 Rhodospirillaceae bacterium UBA3470
GAGCGCGAATCTATTGCCGAAGATCAAACAGGCCATGGCCACCAACGCCAAGGCGCTCGACGCCATCGCTCCGTCGCTGCCCGCCATGATTCAGGGCAGCCCCAACCCGCAATGGAATCGGGTGTTGGTGGGCAAAGGGCAGCTGGCCGACCCGCAACAATTCACGACGCCGTACGTGATCGACACCCTGCCCGTTCCCGTGGTCAACCCCTACAAATCGCCCATGGTGCTTTCCGGAATCGCGTTTAACCCCAAGGGCGAAGCGTATGTCGCGACCATGTTTGGGGACATCTGGAAAGTGTCCGGGATCGATCATGATTTGCAGCGCGTGAAATGGAAACGAATGATCGCCGGCCTCAATTCGCCGTTCGGCCTTACCTATCATGATGGCGTGCTGTACGCGGGCGACAAAGCCGAGCTGATTGCCCTGCACGATCTCAACGGCGATGATGAATTCGACTTTGTCGAACGCGCCAACCAAGCCTTCCAACCGATGCACCGCAACGTGCATGCCGGGGCTCCGCGTGATAGTCAGGGGGCGTTTTATTACGTGACCGCCGGGGGCGTCAAAAAACTGTACAACAACACCGCCACCCACCTGTCCCCGGCCACCCGCACGGCCATGGGGATCGGCGTCACGCATGAAGACCGCGTCTGGTCCGCGCCGCAGGAAGGCGACTGGACGCCGGCCTCGGCAATCTTCGAGCATCATGAAGGCGACGACGTGTATCGCCCCAATTCCAGAGTTCACACCTCGCTCGATCAAATCCGTGAACTGCTCGATCCGGCATTGGTGTACATCCCGCGCGGGGTCGACAATTCCACCGGCGGCTTCGCGACCGTGCGCTCCCGCAAGTTCGGCCCGTTGGGAGACAAGATGCTGTGCCTGTCGTACGGCGCCTGCTCGAGCCTGCTCGTCCTGCGCGATAAACCGGCCGGCGCCAAGCGCTTCCAGGGGGCGGTGATCCCAATGGAAGGCAACTTCATCAGCGGCCTGCGCTACGGAGAGGCGAACCCGACCGATGGCCAGGTCTATGTGGTGGGTCATGATGGCTGGGGCACCTACGCCGTTTCCGATGGCTGCCTGCAACGGATCCGCTACACCGGCGAGCCGTCGTATTATCCCGTGGCATTCCGCACGTATCAAAATGGCGTCAAGCTGACCTTCGCCGAACCGCTCGATCCAAGTACCATTCAGGATGTGCAGAACCTGTTCGCGCAGCAGTGGAACTACAAATATTCCAACGCCTACGGATCCCCGGAATTCTCCGTCAAATCTCCCGACCAGGAAGGGCACGACGTGTTAACGGTAAAATCCGCACACCTGCTGGACGACGGGAAAACGCTCTTCGTGGAAATTCCAAACATCGAACCGGCCATGACCGTGCACGTGTATGGCCAACTCAAGAGCGCGCGCCTGAAGCCCGTGGAGCTGAATATCTTCATGACCGCCCTGCATTTGGAGAAACCCTTCACCGCATTTCCCGGCTACAAGAAATCCTGTTGCGTGGCGGACGCGTCGGCATCGCTGGATCTCCCCGTGATGATCGTCGGCCTTAAGGACAAGCCCATCTCGGATTCCGTTCGCGCCAAGTCCACCACCATCACGACCACCATCAACGATCAGATGCAGTTCATTTTCGATGCCGCCAACCAAAAGAAGCTCGGGGAAATCAAGCAGGGCGACAGCATCATCTTCCGCATCCAAAGCAACGCCGCCACCGGCGGTACCCAGCACAACGCGCTGGTGATCAACAAGGCGGACACCGAGGCGATCGGCACATTCTGCGACGCCAAAGCGGCCAGTCTGGAGGCCAAGCAAAACTCGTACGTGCCCCGGTACAATCGCGGCCTCGCCGCAAAGATTTTAGCGCACAGCACACTGATCCCGCCCATGGAAACCAAAGAGTTCGTTTATGTCGCCAAAGCGAAAGGCGAGAAAACCCTGATCTGCACCTTCCCCGGCCACTGGCGCCTGATGCGGACGGATTTCACCGTTCGCTAACCACGCGCGATTGCGCCTCAACCTTATTCCCTGATCGGGCCCGGATGGTTGATCCGGGTAGCCCCGCGTGATGTGCCGGGCTGAGTCCCGTGTTTCCAGCCCTTGAAACGTTTGCCTTCGGGGGTTTGGCGGTTGGGCGTGGGATTTTTCGGAATGGTGTCGCCGGTGTCTTCGGCCCAACGATCAAGAAGCTGCGTCAGCTGGCTGATTTCGGCGGCGTATTTTTTATCCGCAGCGAGGTTGCGGAGTTGGTGGGGATCCTTACTCAGATCGTACAACTCCAGTGCGGGGCGTGGTTTCTGAAAAATATCGAGTTGGTTTTTGTTGAGCTTACCCGCGGCGTGCATCTTCCAGAGTTCGGCCCCGGCGGGATGGCTCGGATCGCCTTCCATGCATAGATTTTGGAGATGCGGATAGGCGTTGCGGATGAGCACCCAATCCTTCCAGCGCACCATACGTTCGTGGGCCTGGTAGACATGCCAGTTGTGCTCGGCAAACACGTAGTCACGCACAGTGGCCTTGGGGTTCTCAAGGATGGGCGCGAAGCTCACACCTTGAATGCGTTTGTCTTTCTTGGCCCCGGCCAGTTCCAATATTGTTGCACTAATATCGATGCTGCTGATTAGCGAGTGCGTCTCTGAGGGCGCAATGGTGCCGGGCCGCGCAATGAGGAAGGGTGTACGAATGCCGCTATCATAAAGACGAGTCTTACAACGCGGAAACGGCCGGCCGTTATCGGTCATGTAAATGATGTAGGTG
>DFRF01000039.1:0-3580 GCA_002378125.1 Rhodospirillaceae bacterium UBA3470
GAGCCGGGCTCGCGAGCCGATGGTGACGGGCATAGCCAATTTCGGACCTGGCAGATCAACCAGCCGGTCCGAGATATGACGGGGGAAAGCGCGGTCCATTTGGATGACCAAACGCGGGCGGAGATTGCCGCATCGGTGATGGCCAGGCGGCTCGGATACGCGCCCTAAGCCATCACCGATGCGGCAATCCGGTCACGGAAGGCGGCCTTCGCGTCTGGGTCAAGAAAATCGACGGCGACCGCGTTTAGTCCATCCGATGTAGCGCTGGCGATCAGGTCTTCTGCCTCAACGACGGCGGCGGCAAGGGTGTCGCGGTCGGCGGGATTGGTGGCGGCAAAATACACGCCGAGGCCTTGGCCCTGATCGTTGACCATGGCCTGACCGCCGCAAAGATCGGGCACAATGTCCTGGATGTCGGCGTGAGACAGGTCGTCTTCCACGTGAACCTCAAAGGGGTTGCCCTCGATCTCATCCTGGGGCCACTGGCCGATGGGGATCGACAGGGCCATGAAGCGAGATTTCATGGCTGCGCGGGCCAGGACGTCGCGCGCTTCGTTGGCAGACATGTGTTCGAGCATGTCGCCGAACAGCATCACGTCTGATGGACCCAACTTGATGAAATCAAGGTATCGGACATCGGCGACGATAACCTGGTCATACTTATCCTGGAGACCGTACTTCTCTACGTATGGCCCCCAGACTTCAACGGCGCACCATGTGGCGTCCGGGGTCAAGCCTCGAAAAAGGTCTGCATAGGTACCTGCGCCGGGGCCCATATCAACAACGCGCCGGGTCTGGCCACGCGCCGACAGTCTGGCCAGAACGGCGCCGATCAGGGGTTTGCCAAGGGCTATGCTAATGGGCATGAAAAAAGGGCCTTACGAACGGGGTGGCGCCATGACGCCGCATAGGGCATCTTTGATGCATCGGGCGCGGGATGTCCAGGTGTGATCGTGTAAAATGGCTGCGCGTCCAGCGTCAGCGCGCTGGGCCAGGTCTTCGCCGCCATCCAAAAGACGAGCCATTTGATCGGCAAGGTGGTCCAGCCGATTTGCCTGGATAAGTGCACCGCAGGCATTCAGGTCGTCGAAGTCCGTCTGGCCGATCATCGCCACTAGGCTGCCGCCGGCCAGTCCCTCAAATAGTCGTTCGTGGGAGCTGTAATAGGTGGGCGTGGTATCTACGATACATTGAGCGTGTTCGGCCAGGTCCTGAACGGCGGCGGCATCCAGGGGACCGGTGAAGTGGACTGTATCTGGGACGTCCGCTCCCAACCCGCTCCAATCCCCGACGACGGTCAGTGGCAACCCAGCAAGTCCTTGCAGCATGCCTTCGCGCATCAGGGCGCGGGCATAGGGATCGAAGTACCGCAGCATCTTGGCGATCGCGCGCGGCTCCGATAGTGGGCCGTCCGAATTTTTGGTCGCCGCGAGCGCGCGTTGGCACAGACCTTCGAGCGTCGGCGCGCCGCGATCGTAAAGCATGTCGGCCATGGCCTCTAATACGGGGATTTCCGGACCGCGCGTGGCCCACACCGCACGCAATTGCGCCGCGCTCTGGCTTAGGTTGCCGACCAGCAACAAGGGAATCCCACGGTCGGCCCAGGCCGTCGGCGGGCGGGGTTCCGCGCCATGGGCGACATGCACAAAATCGAACAGATCGAGACCCCATCCGCGACAACAGTCCACATTGCTGACGGAGGGAAAACTCAGCATTGTGCCTGCTGGGGCAGCCTCCATCAACGGATAGAGATGACAGGGATGATCCATGCCATAGACGAATAACTGGACCTCCTGGCGGGCGATCAGATCGTGCACCGTAAGCGGAAATCCAACGGCATTTAAAGCCATGATCGCAAGTACGCGGCCCGATGACACAAGGTGTTCCAGACGCCGGATGGGCGCCTCGCCGGGTTCGCGGTAATCGATGATCGCCGGCTCCAGACCGCATTGGCGGAATCCTTCGGCCAATGCCCTGCATATGCGGTTTATGTTGCCGTGGTCCACTTCGGCCAAGGGTAGCGCCACCAAATTTCGCTCGGCCGATGTATTCACGAACTTCTCCTAAGGGATCAAAAGATGGCGTCGCGGCGCCGGCGCTACTTCATGGCGTCGTTCAACGACCAATCGTATTGGTAGGCGGCGATGTTCGTACTGCTCATGATTTTCACTTCCGTATCGGAGCTGGCGTGGCGGGCAATGTGATCCAGGACCATGGTTTCGCCGCTGCCAAAATCTTCGGAGAACCAGGCGTATATTTTTGACAGGACAAGGCCGTCCGAAGTGTGCCGGACACCGCGCGGACTGTTTACATAATCGCGGGCGGCCTGGTTCAGCATGGCGTTAACCGTCGCCGCCGTATAGGGCGTCACAGCTAGGTTGGGACCTCCGACGGAGGTGCAATTGACCGCATAATGGAGGCGCGGGTCGCGCCAGATCGGCCGCAGGATGCGATGTTTTATGTCGTTTAGGCTGATCATCTCGCCATCGATGCGGATCAGATCCTTGCCCCACGGGCCGCCGCCACCCCACGGGCCGCGGGGCAGATTGATGTCCTGGATACTGTCGACTGGATAGAAGTGGATAATCACGCGAACGGCCAGCGCGTTGTAGAGGTTTATCCAGTAGGCTAATTGCTCGTTTCGGCGGAGGCTGGCCACGTTGACTTTGCGCAGCGACGCGAGATAGTCATGCAGGTTCTTCTTGTCGGCCTCGTTGACGGTGCCGTAGGCGACGCGATTGGCGCCATCACGATCCGGTTTGACATAGTTTTTGAGAAACTTACCCCAGGGCGCATGGTCGACGCTCTGCGTCGATTTGGGATCATGGGCCTCCCACTTCGGCCAAAGATCGGCGTTGGGGGCAAATAGGGATTCAAGGGCCGTGAACCCGGAGAGGCCAACCACAAGCATGACGGCGGTTAAAGAGCGGAAAAATCTGTGTTTCATGATCTGATCCTAGTTTAAACACGGCGCCGGATTGCCACAGGTCATGGAGTGTCAACATACAAGTCTGTTCACCAATTTGTTAGAGGTGGTTATACACCGCCGCGTCGGCTACTGGTAGCGCGGTCCGGTAGGCGACCTGCTTCAGGGAAAACGCGGACTTAATGGACGCGACGCCGTCTAGACGGGTGAGTTTGTCCATAAGAAACCGCTCGTATTGCGCAAGGTCCGCGGTCACGACCCGGAGATGGTAATCGGCGTCGCCGGTCATCAGGTAGCATTCCATGACCTCCGGCCATTCCCGGATCTGGCGCTCGAAAAGCTCTAGGGCCGGTTCGATTTGTTTCTCCAATGTGACTTGAATGAAGACACTGACCGGCAAGTTGACCGCCTGCTGATCAACCAGCGTCGCATAGCCCTTGATGATCCCCAATTCCTCAAGTCGGCGCACGCGGCGCAGGCACGGTGACGCCGACAGTCCAACCTTCTCCGCCAGCTCCACATTGCGTAGACGGGCGTTCGCTTGGAGCTCCGCGAGGATTCTTGAATCTATCTCATCTAGTTTTGATCTAAGCATTTTATGCCTCAAATAATAAATAATTATATATTTAATTGCGAGAAACGACGCCTTCAAGA
>DFRF01000039.1:3969-38176 GCA_002378125.1 Rhodospirillaceae bacterium UBA3470
CACCCTTCCTATCAGGAGATCTGCCATGGTCCCCCGCGATGAACCGGCCATACCCAAAGCCATCCCCCATGACGTGGGCGACGGCGCGTTACGCTGTCTGCAGGATTTGGAGAGCCGGGTGCGATGGCTGTCCAGTTGGACCATTCACCATGCCAATCACATCCGCGAACACGTGGACGGTCTGAAGGTTGGCGGCCATCAGGCTTCTTGTGCTTCGGCGGTGACGTTGATGACAGCGCTCTATTTCCATGCGCTGCGGCCGCAGGACCGGGTTGCCGTTAAGCCGCATGCCAGCCCCGTGTTCCATGCCATCCAATACCTAATGGGCCACCAAAGCCGGGAGAACTTGGAAAACTTCCGCGCTAAAGGAGGTGCACAAAGCTATCCGTCGCGCACCAAGGACGCGGACGACGTGGATTTCTCGACCGGCTCGGTAGGGCTGGGACCGGCCATGACCGCGTTTTCTTCCATCGTTCAGGACTACCTCCGCCGCCACCATGATGACCTTCGCCGCGAAGAACCGAGACGTATGATCGCCGTAGTCGGCGACGCCGAGATGGACGAGGGCAACTTGTACGAGGCCCTATGGGAGGGCTGGAAGCATGATCTTCGCAATTGCTGGTGGATCATCGACTACAACCGCCAGAGCCTCGACGGGGTGGTCACCGATCATCTTTTCCGCCTGATAGACCGATTGTTCCGAACAACTGGATGGCGGGTTCTGAATCTTAAGTACGGCAAGCGCATGATGGCGGCCTTCAAGCGACCGGGCGGTAAGGCGCTAAAAAAATGGATCAACGATTGCCCGAACGATCTCTATTCGGCGCTCACCTTTCAAGGCGGCGCGGCCTGGCGCGAGCATTTGATGGGGGACCTGGCAGACGATTCGGCTGCGGCCGCGCTGATTGGCGAGTGCACGGATGACGATCTACAGGCGTTAATGACGAATTTGGGCGGGCATTGTCTGGAGACGGTCCTGGATGCCTTCGCCACGGCCGCTAAGGACGACCGGCCGACCTGCTTCATCGCCTACACGGTGAAGGGGTGGGGTTTGCCATTGCAGGGTCACAAGGACAACCATGCCGGCATCATGACCCCCGATCAGATGGCGGGTTATCAGGCCGGGCTAGGTATTGCCGACGGTGACGAATGGGAGCCGTTCGCCGGCATGAAAGAGCGGGCCGAAGTGCTCAGGGCTTTTGTCGATGCCGTGCCGTTCAACCGGCCGCCCGAATCGCGTCAGATGTCGGCGGCTCACATCGACATCCCGGAGATCCTCCCGGTGCCGGATCAGGATACGCTCAGCACTCAGGAAGCCTTCGGGCGCATCATGTACGACCTGGCCGGCTCTCGAACGGACTTAGCCGACAGGATCGTCACCACGTCGCCTGATGTCACCCAATCCACCAACCTGGGCGGCTGGGTGAACCGGCGTGGCATCTTCGCCCGCGACGAAAAGGCCGACGTTTTTCGTGCCGAACAGGTGCCGTCCGCACAGAAATGGGAATTCACCGACGCCGGACAACACCTGGAACTGGGCATCGCGGAAAATAACCTATTCATACTTCTCGGCGCGCTTGGCCTCAGCCACCATCATTTCGGGAAGCGTTTGTTTCCCGTGGGCACGCTCTATGACCCGTTCATTGCGCGTGGCTTGGATTCTCTTAACTACGCATGTTACCAGGATGCGCGATTCATGGTCGTGGCCACGCCCTCAGGGATCACGCTGGCGCCGGAAGGCGGCGCCCACCAGTCTGTGTCGACCCCGCTGATCGGCATCGGTCAGCCGGGCCTGGCCAGCTTCGAGCCGGCCTACGCCGACGAATTGGCAGCCATCATGCGCTGGGGGTTCGATTACATGCAGGCGGACGATGGTGGTGCCGTGTACCTGCGCCTGTCGACCCGGCCGCTGACGCAACCCGATCGGACCATGGAGGAAAAATTCAATTGCGGCGTCATCGCCGGCGCCTATTGGCGGACCCGCCCGGCTACGGCTGATGCGGGAGGCATCGTCTACATGGGCGCCGTAGCGCCGGAGGCCGAAGCCGCGCACGCCACGCTCGCGGGCAGGGGCGAGGGACCCGGGCTGTTAGCTGTGACGTCACCGGATCGATTGTTTGAAGACTGGCGGACACGCGGGCCAGATTCCCACATCGCCAGACTCCTTGAGGCCCTGACGCCCGGCGCGCCGCTGGTCACGGTGTTGGACGGCCATCCGGCAACCCTGTCGTGGATGGCGGGGGTGCATGGGCATCGCAACCGACCCTTGGGCGTCGACCGGTTTGGCCAATGCGGGGACCTGCTCAGTCTGTATAATGAGTACGGATTGGATGCGGATAGCATTTGTGCCGCCTTTCGAGAGATCTAAACGGGCGGACATATGATGGAGACACGACTAGAGGAGATCAGTTTAGAAGCTGACATAATAGTCTTCTAAGGTCTGGCTGCTTCGAAATTCCATATTTTGGCAGATGCATTGAATTCTGATCCCGGGGCAGGCGCACCGGTGTTAGTTTTTGGTGGGCATGGCACATCGGGAATCTCCCCATCGGCCCGTTTCACTAATAGCAATTGACTAGCGTCACTGATTATCCTCTAGTTCCCAACGTTGGGGAATGATAGACGCGAGTTAGGAATATCTCGCGCCGAGCATGGCTTTACGAAATCGTCGTTCCTCATGGCTAATGAAAGGCGAAAAATTCGCCAAATGGGGAGAAGCGTCATGTTGAAACATGTGTTATACGGATTTACTGCAGCGGCCGTCCTTGCGTTGGGGCCGGCTGGAATGAAAGACGCCTCGGCGGAAACCTACAACCTTCGTTATTCGGATATTGGACCGCCGCGCGGACCGCGTGCTGCCGCTTTGAAGTGGTGGGCGTCGGAGCTTGATAAGCGCTCCGGTGGTCAGCTGAAGATCAAATTTTTCTGGAGTCAATCTCTAGTCAAGGGCAAGGCGACCTTAAAGGCCGTGGGTTCCGGTCTAGCGGACATGGGGACGATCATGGGCCTATATACGCCAGCCGATCTGCCCATCTGGAACTATTCGAACACGCCGTTTCTGATCGGTGATGCGTGGGTGGGCATGCGCACCTGGCACGAAATGCGCCAGAAACTGCCGGAACTGCGAAACGAAACCCAGAAGAAGAACGTCAAGATTCTATTCAACAATACCACGGGGCCGGTGCAGATCCTCGGCGTGAATGAGCCGATCACCTCCGTGGCGGACTTCAAGGGCAAGAAGATTCGCGCCTCAGGCGGTTTCACGCACCTGTTCAAGGACTTGGGCGCCGTGCCCGTGAAGATTGGGTTTGGCGAGCTGTACGCGGCCATGGATCGTGGCACGGTGGATGCGACTATCAACTACACGCCCTTCGTGAAATCCTACAAACACTACGAAGTGGCCAAGCACGTGACCATAGCCGACATGGGCCAGATTCTCGGTTACGGCGGTGGCATCAACCTAAAGCTCTTCAATAAGATGTCGAAGAAGCTGCAGGACGTACTTGTTAAGACCTCCGATGAATTCCACGATGTGTACGCCAAGAACTACATCACCGGTTCCGATCAGGCCAAGAAAGACATGATCGCCGGTATAGACGGTAAAAAGGTGCAGTTCCATGTGCTGTCCGCCAAAGAACGGGGAAAGTGGGCCGCCGCCGCTGGCCGCTTCACCACCGAGTGGCTGGCTAAGATGGAGAGTAAGGGCGTGGACGCCGCGAAGATCATTGGCACCTTTACGGAAACGCGTCGCAAGTACCAGAACGAGCTTAAGACGAAGGGCTATCCCTGGGCTCGCTGACATCTGACGTGACCATCAGAGGTTGGGGCCCCGCCGTTGTGGGGCCCCGGTTGCAATCATGAATATTCTCGATTGGCTCGACCGCGTGTTCGTAACTGCCGCCATGGGTATCCTGGTGGTGATGATGTGCCTGACGACTATTTCCGTATTTGGCCGCTACTTTTTTGGGGCGCCCATCCCCGATGACCTGATCCTCAGCGAGCACCTGATGGTGTTCCTGGTCTTTCTGCCGCTGGGCGCCGTGCAGGCTGCCCGCCAGCACGTGTTCGTCACCATTTTCACGGAGTGGATGTCGAACGAGACTAAGGTAGTCATGGAGACCATCGGCGTCATGTTTGGCTTCTTCATCTTCCTGATCATCACTTGCGCCGTGTACACGGATTTCCAGCAGTCCTGGGAGGTTGGCGCCTATTCAGAAGGTCAACTCGAGGTGCCTGAATCCCCCGCCCGCTTTGCAATTTTCGTCGGCTTGTTGCTTCTGACCGCGAGGCTTTTGATTGACGCTGTCATTGGCGTCCATGGTTTGATCAAGGGTAACTCTGTCGCCACCAAGTCCGAAGAGGCGCGCATCATAGACGCGGAACCCTGAGCCCCAAGGAGCCGATATGAATCCTGAAACTCTCGGCCTTTTGGGTCTCGTTACCATGCTGGTGCTTGTGACCATCCGCATCCCCATCGCCTTCTGCATGGCCTTCGTAGGTTTTTTCGGTATGATCTTCGCTATCGGTTGGCCGCAGGGCAGCGAGTTTGATTTTGATCGCGGGTTCGAGGCCGCATGGAGCTACGCGGCCTTCGAACCCTATTCCTTCATCGCTAGCTTCCCTATCGTTGCGATCCCGTTGTTCTTGCTGATGGGCTACGTGTCCTTTCGAGCTGGTTTCACACGCGACCTCTACTTCACCGCGCGCATGTGGCTGTCCCGGCTCTACGGCGGGTTGGCCATGGCGTCCGTCGCCGGCTGCGCCATGTTCGCCGCGGTCAGCGGCTCCAGCCTCGCCACCGCCGCCGCCATGGGAAAATTGGCGGTGCCGGAGATGCTCCGTTACAATTACGATAAGGGTTTGGCTTCTGGCGTAGTCGCTGCCAGCGGCACGCTGGGCTCCCTAATTCCACCCAGCATTTTGATGATTCTTTATGGCCTGTTCACGGAGGAATCCGTCGGGCAATTGCTCATAGCGGGCCTCATTCCTGGCGTCCTGTCGGCATTCATTTACATGGCCATGGTCTGGATTCGAGCGAAGCTGAGCCCCGAACTGGCGCCGCCGGCGGAATCGGTGACCTGGCGCGAGCGGTTCCTCTCCCTGAAGGGGACCTGGTCAATCATCGTCCTGTTCATCATTGTCATGGGCGGTATCTATGTGGGCATCGTGACGCCTACCGAGGCCGCCGCCGTTGGTGCGGCCGGCGCATGTTTGCTGGGCTTCCTAACCAAGCGACTGGATACGGAGAAATTCAAGCTGGCCCTGACTGAAACGGTCATGACCACGTCAGGCATCTTCGCCCTGGTCCTGGGGGCTAAACTGTTCGTCGGCTTCATTGCACTCACCGGCGTCGCCGGTGCATTGACCGAGTGGGCCACCTCCCTGGACGTGGCGCCGGTCTGGGTTCTGGTGTCGCTATCGACCATTTACATCATACTCGGGACCTTTATGGACCCCATCGGCATGATGCTGCTGACGTTGCCAGTGGTGACGCCGGTGATTTCGGCACTCGGCTATGATCTAGTCTGGTTCGGGGTGATTATGGTGAAGTTCCTGGAGATCGGCCTGATCACGCCACCGGTCGGCCTGAACGTATACATCCTGAAGGGCGTGGTGGGTGATTCCATCCCGCTGGAAACTATCTTTAAGGGCATCCTGTGGTTCCTGGCCATGGACATCTTAACCTTGGCGATACTGATCGCCTGGCCGGAGATCAGTTTGTGGCTGCCTTCGATGATCCTTCGGTGACGACGCCGAACAGGTCGTAGTCGTTGGCGTCGGTGATGCGCTCCGGGATTCGTTCGTCGATGGTTAAATCGTTCGCCCCTGCGACGTACACCAGGCTCTCAATTTCGGCACGGTCCAGGAACCCACAGGTGTTCACAATGACGATATCCGCACCGTCGTGGGTGCCGGGAATCATGTAGCCGTCGGCACGAAGTTTCGTCAGGATACGTTAAGAATCGACGAGCGCTTTTGGACAGCCGAGACTAACTATTCCGACCTAGGGTACGGCTTTCGCCACGGGGCGCTAGCCCTGATTCTGCCAGCCGGCGGAATTGTGCATAGCCTGTAACTCTGCCAGGCGTTCTTCCCACATGTTGAGCTCTTCCTCGTCGCCGTCCTCGTCGCCGTCGGCGATGAGCTGGCCGTGGTACTTCACTTGGGCACGTACGGACTTTAAGAGTTCCTGAAAATGCGCCTCGGAAAGCGCGTTGATGGCAACCTTGCCGTCGAACAGCATGTCGGCTCGCTCCATGAGGCCTAGGCTTTCCAGACGCTCGTCCATGGCCTTCCATTGCGTATACCAGTGTGCGTAAACGCTCTCGTCTGCCGCCTTCATGCGGCCGCCGTAAGTTTCGTCCATGGATCCCATAATGGTCATGAACTCGTGCACGCTCAGTTCGATCTTCTGCATGATTGGTGTTGTCCTCAGTCTTTACGTATCAAGAATTCGCGACCCACCTTCACCGACGGCGACCCGTTATAGGAGACGATGTCTGCCGTGGCGTAGGTTTCCGTCCAAATCTCAGGCAGGTACGACCCCGTACCGATCACGTCGATTGGTGCGCCTACGTCGGCCATGACCTTGCACTTGGTGACGTCGAAGCCCGACGAAGCGACGATCTTTACCCGATCGAAACCTTCCTGATCCAGTTGTTGGCGAAGATGGAAAATAGCTGCTGCCGATACGCCGGTACCAGTAAGCAGGCGCAATTCTTTCTCGTTACGGTAGCGGCGCACGGCCAACGGCGCGTGCCGTTCCAGAACCGCATAAGAAGCCTGTGGGTCCAAGCCCTCGATGAACCGTCCGCCGTGAGTGTCGAGGCGGAAACTCAGCATGCTGCCCGAGGCCAACTCAGGGAACCGCCGACAAACGGTCAGCGCGTCGGTGACTTCACGGCCATAATAGTCGACCAGGACGGTCATCGGTTCACCCGGGAAGGTGTCGACGAATATCTCGGCTGCCTTCAGGGTTGAGCCTGCATACCCAATCAGTGCGTGCGGCATGGTGCCGAGCCCGTTATTGTTCCCGAAGTAATGAGCCGTGGCGTTGGTGGCATTACCGATGAACCCCTTGGCGCCGACCTGAACCTGGGCGGCTTTCGAACCAACGGAGGCCGCGTAGGCCATCATATCGGCCATCTCTAGGCCCGCACAATGGCGAGCGTCCATGGCCAGGAAGGCAACGTCGGGCAGTTCCACGCACATGGAAAAGGCGTTGTTGGCGGCGACGCAGCATGCGCCCAGCTTTTGCAGATAGACCGTTTCCAGATCCACCAACTGCGCTAGGGAGCCCGTGATGTAGAGAAGCGGTTCACCGGCGCCCACCCACTGGCCTTCCTCGTAGTTGAGATTGATCTCGAACTTGGAGTCACGCGTGGCCGCCACCGCGTTAAGCCAATCGACCATGAGCTTAGGTGCAAACAACACCGGGCGGCGCATGAATATGGCGTAGGTAACCTTCGTGTCGCCTTTCGACTCGACCACTTTCTTGGTTTTTAGGAAATAGTGGTCGGTCCAGGATTCCGCCACGTCCGGCGAATCGTCTCGGCAAGGCAATTGGGTAACTTTCTCACTCATAGTCGGACCTTCCCGCTCCCCCTATGAACTGGCGGCGATCTTCATCGGTTCGTTGCGGCGACCGTCCTTCAGTGTTTCAGCCAACAGAAAGGCCAATTCCAGGGCTTGGTTGGCGTTCAGGCGTGGGTCGCAATGGGTGTGATAGTGGGCCGACAGATCGTCGTCGGTGATGGCCCTCGCGCCGCCGGTGCATTCGGTCACTTCTTGACCGGTCATCTCGAAATGCACGCCGCCGGCGTGGGTGCCTTCCTGAGCGTGTACCTGGAAGAAGCCTTTGACTTCCTTTAGGATCGCGTTGAACGGCCGCGTCTTGTAGCCGCTAGAACTTTTGATCGTGTTTCCGTGCATGGGATCGCAAACCCAAACCACGGTCCGGCCCTCATCCCGGACACGCCGGACCAGGGGTCCTAAGCCGCCGACAACACCGTCGGCACCCATACGTGACACAAGGGTTAGGCGACCCGACTCATTCTTCGCGTTGAGGATATCGATCAGCCGGATCAGTTCATCGGGGTCCATACTCGGCCCCACCTTCATACCGATGGGGTTGGAGATGCCGCGCATAAATTCCACGTGTGCGCCATCCGGCTGGCGGGTACGGTCGCCGATCCACAACATGTGCGCCGAAGTGCAGTACCAGTCTCCAGTCAGGGAATCGATCCGCGTCAGCGCCTCCTCATAGGACAGCAATAGGCCTTCGTGACAGGTGTAAAAATCGGTGGTGCGGATTTGTGGCGTGGTTTCCGACGTGATCCCGCAGGCGGCCATAAACTGCAGCGTTTCGTCCAGGCGATTGGCGAGGTCGCGGTAGCGCTCACCCAGTGGGCTGTCGGCCACGAAGCCCAGGTTCCACTGATGCACCTTATGTAGATCGGCGAAACCGCCCTGGGCAAAAGCCCGGAGCAAATTTAGGGTCGATGCCGATTGGTTGTAGACCTTCACCAGGCGCTCCGGGTCCGGCACCCGTGTGTCTTCCGTGAACGCCATGCCATTGACCATGTCGCCCCGATAAGAATCGAGGGTGACGCCGTCGATGGTTTCCGTATCAGATGAACGCGGCTTGGCGAACTGACCCGCCAGGCGCCCAGTTTTCACCACCGGCAGGGAGGCGCCGAAGGTCAGTACGACGGCCATCTGCAGCAGGACTTTGAACGTATCTCGGATATTGTCGGCATGGAATTCAGCGAAACTTTCGGCACAATCGCCACCCTGCAATAAGAACGCCTTGCCCTCTGCCACCTTAGCTAGGGCGCGTTTCAGGTTTCGCGCTTCACCGGCGAACACTAGCGGCGGTGAGGCACGCAACGTTTCTTCCACGGCGGACAGTTTGTCCGCGTCCGGGTAGCTTGGCACTTGGATAATCGGCTTTTCCCGCCAACTTTGCGGGGTCCATTTTTCGCCCATGACGATCTCAATTCGTATTTTCAGTTAATGCCCAGGTCTGCTTGGCTCTTCCTATACGCCGAAACCGCGGATTTATCCAGTTGTTCCGCCCAGGTGTGCGGTGAAACGGCGCCCATGGCATTGCGCCGCAGACGGAGGTATCATGCCAGCGTTTTTTTGGTGGCGCCATGGAGGAGAGAGTAATGATGAAACCCACATTACCTGTGAACCCGAAACCAGATTATTGGTCAGATGCCGAATGGAATCTGCGAGTCGAACTGGCAGCCGCGTACCGGCTGGTCGATCATTTTGGCTGGACTGAGCTGATCTACGGACATCTGACGGCACATGTCCCCGGTGAAAAACCGCATTTTCTGATCAATCCCTACGGCCTTAATTATGATGAGGTGACGGCGTCAAATCTGGTGAAAATCGACATTGACGGTAACAATGTCGAATCTTCGGAATACAACGTCAATAAGGCCGGTTTCGTCATCCATTCGGCGATACATATGCACGCCACGGAAGAGAACCGGGTCGTCATGCATACCCACACCCGCGCCGGCATGGCCGTGGCGGCGTTGAAGGAGGGGTTGCAGCAGGTCTCAATGAACGCCACTTGCTTCTACGGTGACATCGCCTATCACGACTTCGAGGGGCCCAGCCTATATCTGGATGAGCGCGATCGTCTGGTTGCGTCCTTGGATGGCAAGCACGCAATGATTTTGAAGAATCATGGTCTGATGACCGTTGGAAAGACCGTCGCTGCGGCATTCCAGCGCTTGTATCGCCTGGAACGTGCCTGCCAGGTGCAGATTGACGCGGGTGCGGCGGGAAAGCTGAATGTGATATCTGACAATGTTGCTGCCAAGTCCGGCGCAGATACCAACGCTTTCGCCGAAAGCGAGGACGGCTACGGCTTCGGTGAGTTGGAGTATGCCGCCCTTCTCCGGAAGATGGGCCGGCTGGACGCGTCCTACGCGGCCTAAGTGGTCGGGCCTCGAAATCTTTTGAACCTTAACATCCCCCCATCGCGGAGAAACCATATGGATGAGTTGATGACAGGTATCTGTTTTTAAATAGCAGTAATTGTCGGTATACGTTCTTGGGTATTTTAGGAACAAACATGGACTACTGCACCCTGGCATGGGCCGGAAGGCCTATGCTCGGTTAGGCTTCTGCCCCATACCGCACGCCCTAAACTACAGCCTGCGGAACAACGTGCCCGTCAACTTAGCTAGCCCCAGATAACCAACCTGCAGGTGGCGGCGTATAAGCCGCGGCTAGTTCAATTCACGGACTGTTGCTGCCTGGGCCTTGGCGCCGGCCATCATGAAGGCCATGTCGCTGCCCGAGAGGATAAACTTCATCCCCTTCTCCACGTATTGGGCCATCATCGCCGGATCATAGACGCCGCCCATGCCGGGATGCTTGCCGTGCTTGTGGCAGGCAGCGATGACCGTATCGTAAGCGGCGCCCACGTCTGGATGATCGAACTGGCCAGGGATCCCCATCTCCATACAGAGATCGTTGGTGCCGATCAGTAAAACGTCGACCCCCTCCACGGCTGCGATGGCGTCTGCGTTTTCCACTGCGCTTGGCGTCTCGATCATCAGGACTAGGAGTGTGGCCGCGTTGACTGCCTCCGCCATCTCGCCAATGGGATGACGGACGAAATTGACCTGCGGCAGCGCACCCGTCATTGAGCGATGGCCAATGGGCGGATAGCGGCAATTCGATGCCATCTGTGCCGCTGTTTCCACATCGTCCACATGTGGCACCACGATACCCAGCGCGCCTCCGTCCAGCGCGCGGGTTGCCAGATGGTGCTCGAACCCAGGCACCCGAACGACGGGTGTAATGCCGGCGTCTTGGGCGGCGACGGAGATTTGGCAGGCCATGTCCATGTCCATGGAATTGTGTTCCAGGTCAATGAACAGCCAGTCGTAGCCAGCGGCTTTCATGGCCTTACCAATGTCTACGGTGCGCGCTTGGCGTAAGCCGACGCCTAGGGAGAGATCGCCTGCCTCCAGTCGTTCCTTAGCGGGGTTGGGAATGGTGATCATAACTGGGCCTCCTTGATCATGGGGGTGAAGAACAAAATAATGTGTTTGGCAGACTGATTTGGCCGTTCCCAGTGAACGAAATATCAGCGGCGTGATTGGCCAATCGTACATAAGAGAAAAAGGCAGGCTGCAACCCGAATGGTGATAATTTAACTTCGAAATCCAGAAGAGAAAGGGCCGCCATCTGCTTCTGGCGCGCCTTACTATTCTGCGGCCAAGGGTAGGCCGCGCTGCCAGTCGCGTAGCGCGTTGCCGAAGGCCTCGAAAAGGGGTCTGGAAACCGGATCTTCTGTGGCCTTGTATTCCGGGTGCCATTGCACCGCCATGGCGAAGCCGGGCGCGTCCTTTATGGTGATCGCCTCCGGCGTGCCGTCCGGCGCGGTTCCGTCGATGATAACGCGCGGGCCTGGCTCCTCGATGCCCTGGCCATGCAAGGAATTGACCATCACCTCGTCAGACCTGAAAAGGTCGATATAAGGGCTACCAGGGATCATTTTGATGGGATGGCGATGGGCAAACTTCTCTTCGATGGTACCGTCGGGGGGCATGCGATGGTTCATTCGCCCAGGCAGGTTCCGGATCTCGGGATGCAGGGTGCCGCCCATGGCGACATTGAATTCTTGGAACCCACGGCAAACACCCAGGATCGGTTGACCCCGCTCCACGCAGGAACGGATTAGTGGCAGCGCGATACCGTCTCGGTCCCGGTCAAAGTCTCCGTGAGCCGGCGTCGGCTTATGGCCGTATTCTTCCGGGTGCACGTTTGGTCGCCCGCCGGTTAGGAGGAACCCGTCACAGGCCGGCAGGATATCGTCCAGTTCGAGCCGCCCGGGCAGCGAAGGTATGATTAGCGGCATGGCATCTGCAGCATCCGCTATGGCTTCGACGTTCATGCGGCTGGAGCCTTGAATCCAGTATTGATCATTGATGAGGTGCGCGTTGGCTAGGACACCGACGATAGGTTTTCGCATGGCGAGGCCGCGTTCGTTTCCACAATAACAAACAATATTTATCGACCATTTAATCACATCTGCGCCCGTGCACAATCCCGGGTGTGTTCACTGCTGTTCAAAGGGCATGTGACGGCAATCCGACACCGGCATTTGACGGCGCGCGGGGCTTCAACATCGCCTTGACGTTAGGCGTCCTGGCCGGCGCCTTCGCTGGCGCCTCCTGGTCTTTGGACGGGCCGTCGTCCTCGCAATGGATGCCGCGCTATCGGAACGGAATTTCGCCCAACACATGACCACCTGGATGCGCCGATTGTCCGATGATTTTGGGGCCTACATTCCGGGCCTTTCGAGAGGGAAAGCCGTCCGTGTGCCGCGTATCTCGGCCTGTACATCGCGCCTGAGCACCTGAACCGCCTCAAGGCAATGATCTGACCTGGGCCTCGGATCTTGGCGGGCCTTTGACCGCGACGCCTTTCCCCCGCCTCAATTTCCCGCTATTCAGACCGTATGAATCTTCTGAAGGCTATTACTACTGTAGGCGGCTACACCATGCTGAGCCGCGTCTTCGGCTTCGTACGAGATATTTTGATCGCCGCCGTGTTGGGCGCGGGCAGCGTGGCCGACACGTTCTTCGTCGCCTTTCGCTTTCCGAATCTGTTTCGCCGTCTGTTCGCCGAAGGGGCCTTCGCGGCGGCCTTCATTCCCATCTTTTCATCCATCCTGGAGCAAGATGGGCGTGAGAAGGCAAAGGAATTTGCTGATCACGCTTTCGCCGCACTGTTCGTGATTCTGGCGCTATTCGTTGCGCTTATGGAACTGGCCATGCCTTGGGCTATGTGGGTACTGGCGCCCGGATTCGTGGAGGTCGAGGGCAAGATGGAGATGGCGACGGAGATGTCGCGGATCGCCTTTCCCTATCTGTTGTTCATCTCTCTGGTATCCCTGCAATCTGGGGTTCTGAACTCGCTGGGCCGGTTCGCCGCCGCCGCCGCCACGCCAGTGCTCCTTAATCTGGTACTGATCGCTGCCATGTTGGGGTTCCGCGATGCGTTGGAGACGCCTGGGCACGTGTTGTCCTGGAGCGTGTTCGCCGCCGGGGTAGTGCAGTTCGTCTGGCTGATTTGGCACTGCAAGAGCGCGGACTTTCCCCTCCGCCTGGTCCGCCCCCGCCTGACCAATAAGGTGAGGCTTCTGGGCCGGCGCATCCTGCCCGTTGTGTTCGGGACCAGCCTTTATCAGATCAACCTTTTGATCGGGACCATACTCGCGACTCTGGTTGCCGATGGGGCAGTCTCATACTTATATTATGCGGATCGGGTGACACAACTGCCCTTGGGGGTAGTGGGTGTTGCCGTGAGCACGGCATTGCTGCCGGCCTTGTCGCGCCAACTTGCAGCTGGCGACGACGCGGCGGCCACCATCAGCCAGAATCGAGGCTTGGAATTCGCGCTACTGTTGACGTTGCCGGCAGCGGCGGCGTTGTTAGTGATTGCGCTGCCGATTGTCACAATGTTGTTCGAACGCGGCGCCTTCGGTCCGGCCGAGACGCAGGCCACGGCCGATGCGCTAAGGGCCTATGCCACGGGTTTACCGGCCTACGTTCTCATTCGCGTCCTGACGCCCGGGTTCTTCGCCCGCGAGGATACGTCAACGCCTGTTCGAATCGCCGCGGCGGTCATGGTGTTGAATATCGTCCTCAATTTGATTCTCATGCAGGTGTGGGGGCATGTGGGAATTGCGTTGGCCTCATCCATGGCCGCCTGGGCCAACGCGGCTGCGTTGGCCGTGGTGTTGAAGCGGCGCGGCCAGCTTACCATCGACGATCGTCTAGCCGATCGAGGTCCGAAAATTGCCTTGGCCAGCGCGGGTATGACCGTGGGCCTGTTCGTGGGCGAACGCCTCTTAGTGCCAGCTTGCGCCGGGCCGTGCGCGGCTAATATTCCTTCGTTGGCCGTCTTGATCATCGGCAGCATGGTTTTGTATGGAGGCTTGGCGCACATCCTTGGCGCGGCGCGCTGGTCGGACCTAAAGGCGCTGCGGTGGCGTGGTGGTGAGTAAGTGGGGGGAAGCTTGACCGCCCCCAAGTGAGCCGCCATAAGACGGTCGCTCAAGAACCTATGAACGCGAAGGCCTTTTTCATGAAACGGATCTTTTCTGGCGTCCAGCCGACCGGCAACCTGCACCTTGGGAACTACCTTGGCGCCATCCGCAACTGGGTGCACCTGCAGGATGAGTTTGAAGACTGTCTGTTCTGCGTTGTCGACCTGCACGCCATCACGGTTTGGCAAGAGCCTAAGGATTTGGTGGCCAACACCCGCGAGGTGGCAGCGGCGATGATCGCCGCGGGCATCGATCCGAAACGCAACGTCATCTTCAACCAGAGCCAGGTGTCGGCTCATGCGGAGTTGGCCTGGATTTTCAATTGTGTGGCGCGCCTGGGTTGGTTGGATCGGATGACCCAGTTCAAGGAAAAGGCCGGCAAGGACAAGGAACGCGCTTCGGTGGGGCTGTACGCTTATCCGAACCTCATGGCCGCCGACATCCTGGCCTATAAGGCTACCCACGTGCCGGTTGGTGAGGACCAGAAGCAGCACCTTGAACTGGTCCGCGACATCGCCCAGAAGTTCAACCACGATTATGGCCAAGAGTTCTTCCCCCAGGTCGAGCCGCTGATTTTTGGCACGGCGACCCGGGTCATGTCCCTCAAGGACGGCTCGTCGAAGATGTCGAAGTCCGACTCGTCGGACAATTCGCGGATTAACATGACCGATGATATCGACGGTATTGCTCGCAAGATCAAGAAGGCGAAGACCGATCCGGAACCGTTGCCATCTGAAGCCCAGGGCCTTGATGGACGGCCGGAGGCCGCCAACCTGGTTGGCATTTATGCGGCACTGGCCGACACGGACGTGGAGGCGGTGTTGGGTGAGTTTGGGGGCCAGGGCTTTGGCGCCTTCAAGCCGGCGCTAGCAGATCTGGCCGTCTCCAAACTGAGCCCCGTCCAGGACGAGATGCGCCGCCTCATGGATGATGTGGCGCATGTGGATAACGTGTTGCATGCTGGCGCCGAGAGGGCCAATGACCTGGCGGCGTCGATTCTAGAGGAAGTCCAGGATCTGGTAGGCTTCCTGCGTCCATGAAACGGGACCGTGGCGACTTAACTTCGCCGCGTAAATACGTATCATCAGTTGAGGAGAATTCTTCCTTAGCGTGAGCCCAAATCGAAACTGCGGCGTTCGCGAGCCACGGCCTCCTTCATTATAGGCCTAACAGAATGTGCCGCCGGATACACTGGCTTGGGCCGCCAGTGTTTGAGGAGATTGTGGCTTTTTCTCTATCCTTGTCTGGCTCTTGCGAGAGGGTGGAACGCCCATGCTTCGACAAGGATATCGCGTTGACTAAGCCGTAGGCCCGTTGGAACTGAGTTTTTAGCTTCTGCAACCCATCACCAATTTTCTGATAGGATGGCGCCGCGTATGCGGTATACTGAAGGCCTTCGATTGCGCCCGCAACGGCCTTGACGCTGGTGCCGCTCGTTCCTAAGTCTAGGGCGTAATTTTAAAGACACAGATAACCATCCGGGGAATCGTCCATGTTCATTCAAACGGAAAGTACGCCCAACCCCGCCACCTTGAAGTTTCTGCCCGGAAACTCAGTCATGGAGACAGGTACGGCCAACTTTGCCGCGCCAGATGAGGCGAACCGCTCACCCCTTGCTCAGTCCTTGTTTGCTACCGAAGGTGTGACCGGCGTGTTCCTAGGGGCGGACTTTATCACCGTTACTAAATCTGACGATAAGGAATGGGACGTGATGAAGCCGTTGATTCTGGGTGCCATCATGGAGCACTTCCAATCCGGCCGTCCGGTCATCGAGGCGGATGCCGCCGACACGACCGTCGCCGACGGTGATGATGATGAAGTCGTGGTGCAGATCCGCGAACTCATCGACACACGGGTGCGTCCTGCTGTCGCTCAGGACGGTGGCGATATCGTCTACAAGGGTTTCGAAGATGGCATTGTCTATCTGCATATGCAGGGCGCGTGCGCGGGATGCCCTAGTTCCACGGCTACTCTCAAGCATGGTATTGAAAACATGCTACGTTATTACGTGCCGGAGGTGCAGGAAGTGCGGGCCGTCGAATAACCTTGGCGAGGGCAATGACCAAACCACTGTAACCGATGCCGGGCTTGCAATTTTTGTCCACTGTTAACGTCTTGTTCAGACACAACGCCTTAGCATGTCCTAACGTTCCGATTCGCTCCATAAAAAGAAAGCGGACGGACAAATTCCCAGGAAGAAAAACGTTGCGGGTAACGGGTGAACCGTTGACGAGGAATGCTCTTGAGTTAAAACGCCGGAAGGTATCATGACAGGTAAATTTGAGCGTGGAATTCTGATCGGGGCAGGCGGTTTGGTTGTGGGTCTGCTGGCTGTGGCGGTGATTAGTCCGCCCAGTTCCGATATTACCCTCCCTGATGCGAAGTTGAATGCACCGATTCTCGCTAAGACGACGGATGTGGCCAATGTGGCACGGAGCGCTGTGCGGGATGGGATCATCCTAATCAAGGCCGTGGGGACTGCGGCGGAATCGCTGTCCGACAGACTGGAAATTCGAGCACTTGATCCGGGCTACAAGGCGATACCCCTGCACACCGCGGCGGCCCTATCAAAGACGTTCAAGCGGATTGGCTACGACCTGGACGTGATTAAGGCGGGCGGCATTGCCGTGCCACGCCTGTTTCTAGCTCGTTTGCCGCCCGACATGTCGGCAATCCGCCAGATAAAGGAGCGCAAGGCAATTTTTTTTAAGACCGTGTTGCCGCTGGTTTTGCAAGTGAACGATGAGATTTGGGCCGATCGGCGGCGGTTGTGGGATTTGCATGACCGCGCCATGAACGGAGAATATCTGCCCGCTGTGGACCGCTTATGGCTGATTGTCTTGGCGGAACGCTATAAGGTGAAGCATGGTGACGTGAAAGAGCTTTTGAAGCGGGTCGACATCATGCCGACGTCCATGGCACTCGCCCAGGCAGCGGAAGAGAGTGGGTGGGGGACGTCTCGATTCTCCCGCGAAGGCAACGCAATTTTTGGGCAATGGACTTTCTCGGACGCCGAAGGCCTGGTGCCGCTGAAGCGTCAGGCCGGCCGAACCCACAAGGTGCGCGCTTTTCGCAACCTGCTCGACTCGGTCCGTTCTTATGCCCAGAATCTCAATACTCATCGGGCCTATCGCAAGTTCCGAACGGTGCGTCAGCAGATGCGGCGTGACGGTACGGCGGTCCGCGGCCGCCGGCTGATCGAAACCTTGACCAGCTACTCGGAGCGCGGTGTGGATTACGTCAAGGGCCTGCGCGCAATCATGAGCGACAACAATCTGGACTGGCTAGACGCGGCCAAGTTAAGCCAACGAGAAACGGGGGAACGACCCGTTATTTGACCGGTCGTGGCCTAAGTTTCAAATCATGATTTAAGGAGTAAAAAACTGGCGGCCGTACCAACGCCAGCGGCCGGTGCTGACAGGTAGGGTGCAGTTCAGCCGGGTGCGGCCCGAAACGAACTTCTTAGCCGTTCGTACCTCTATCCGCGGCTTCAGATTGATCAGTTCGCCGCGGCCAGCGTGTGACAGGTAACACGACAACCGCGTTAAATCGCCCATGTTGCCAACTACGGTGAATCCCATGGCGGGCGGATTGGCGGCGGTGATCATGTGATCTGGCGGCGTGACGTCCTTAACCCTCAAGGGGAGCGCGTTGATGGCGAGGCGCAGTCGCCCCAAATCCCCGTAGGTCTCATTCATGGCGAAACGCGGCAGGAAATACATGTCGCCCGTCGACCCAATGACCCCTGAGTGTTGTCCGAAGGCAGCCGAAAACCCCGCTGCCTTAATTGATGCTGCCACAGACAGGCTAGCCTCCCCATAGGGATAAGCAAAGAGCTTCGGCCGGAACCCCAATTCGGTCTCGAACCGGCCATGGGCATCTGCGATCTCTTCGGCGATACGCGGCGCGCTAGCTTTTGGCATGTGGAGGTGCGACACTGTGTGATGGCCGAAGTCGACCCCGGCATCGCGCATTTCCCGAATTTGGTCCCAAGACAGATGGCGCGACGAGCGCCGGTCGATATGACCGGTTGCTATAAACACGGTGAACGGCAGCCCGGCGCCTTTGAGCCGCGGCCAGGCAAGCGAATAGATGGACAGGTAGCCATCGTCGATAGAGAGGCCGACGGTCCGGTCCGGCAAAGCCTCACCGGCATTCAACTCCGCGACGATGTCGTCCAGCGCCATCACGTTGTAGGCCCCTGACGTGAGCTCGGCGATGTGCGCGTCCAGTTGTTCGGCGGTGGTGTTTGTCGAGGGGTATTCTGGCTCGCCAAAGCGATGGTACATGAGTACCACAGCCGACGATGCGGCCTCAGCGACGGGCGCTAAAACTCCAGTCAGCACTAACAATACGCCCCAAACGAAGGCCTTAATCGTCATCTTTCGATCACACATGCCACAATTATTCTAAATCTGGGAGAAAACACAAGGGGTTAGCTAACGCCGACTGAAATTCTGGCCGCCCGCAACGGTTCCGTGGGTACTATTTAGAACAACCGCAGCAACTGTTTGCCGCCGCTGGGGTCATCCAAAAAATGAAATGCCGAATGGGGCCCACACGCGACACGCGTTGCGCCAGGCCGTTCGTAACATATAAAGGAAGAATGGTTCACGTTCTGTGACAGAACGCAGAGGCAATGTATTTTCTGCCGACCTGGAGGAAGCTTGTCCGCCCAATCTCCCACGACCGCAATTTTGTCGCGCACCATCTATCTGTCCTTGGTGGTTGCGGCGATTGGTTTCGTAGTGTTCGGATGGCAACCCCTGCAATGGTACGGCATGGCGGGCACTGTGGTTTTTCTGACGTTGGAAGTTCGGCGGACCCCGTTATTCCAGACCTTGATGGCCGCCGTTCTGGTGAGCGTGGGGATCATTGTCGGGGTTGTCTCGGGCGGTGCCGATCCAATTGATATCGCGCTACGGGGGATCGGCAAGGCGCAAATTTTTCTGGTGCTTTTCTTCGCCATTCAGTGGTTGCAGACGCCCGCTACCGTCAGCCCGGCCCTGCACGCGGTGCGGCGCACAGTGGTTTCCCAGCCGCCGGGACGCCGCTTTCTTTATTTGGCTGCCAGCGGCCATCTTCTTGGCTCCGTCTTGAACGTGGCGGGGCTGGTGTTGCTCTCGACCATAGTCGAGCGCCAGAAGGATTTTTTGCTGCAACGGCGCATGGCGTCGGCGCTGATGCAGAGTTACGTGGTTGCGTCAACTTGGTCGCCGTTCTTTATAGGCGTCGTGGTCATCCTCATTGCGCTTCCGGAACTCAGATGGATAGACGCCGTTAAGGGTGGCTTGCCAATGGCCCTTATCGCGATTGGCGTCTCTTGGCTTTACGACCGGATGCGCTACCGGCCACGGGTGTCGGGTGCCGCGCGGCCCCCGTCCGTGACCTTGGAGGCGCCACACGGCTGGAACCTGGCCTGGGTTTTTGGAACCTTGATTATCTTGGTTATCGGCACGGTGGAGTGGAGCGGCCTGAGCCTTCCCGTGGTGCTAGGTTTTGTCGGCCCGCCTTTTGGGATGATATGGATGGCGTTGATTCAGTGGCCGACGGTGCCGCCCCGACGGAGTGCTTGGTGGTTGGTCCGGCGCGTTTGCGGTCGTGTCGAGAGATTGCGCAGCGAGGCCTTGGCCTTTACCGCCTCAAGTATCGTTGGTGTCGGGTTTGCTGCCGGATTCCCTATAGAGGCGGTTACCGCCTTCGCCGGTCAGGGTAGCTGGATCATCTTCGGGCTAATCTTTGCAATCCTTGGTTTTGGATTCTTCGGCATCCATCCCCTGGTCTCTGTCATTGTTATCAGCGAGGCCGTGCCTCCGGCGGTCCTGGGCATGCCCGTGCAGATCGTCGGCCTTTCGCTACTGGGTGCATGGGGGTTGACCACGTTGGTTTCGCCGGTTTCCGGCACGACGCTGATGATGGCGCGGTTCGTGCCGGCGTCCAGCTACACCATCGCCTGGCGGTGGAACCCGCCGTACACGATCCTTGCTGCTACAGCTGTTGGCTTGTTCGTTTACGCGGTTTGGCGTATGGGACTGTGGTGATAGGAAATCATCAATCGGCCCTTTGACCGCCATGACCGCCGTCCTTGCCCTTGACACAGCCACCAACGCTTGTTCCGCTGCCCTTTGGGTTGACGGTGACGTGCGCGCGTCGCGATCTGAGCCCATGGTACGTGGTCATGCCGAGCGCTTGGTGCCCATGATCCAGGAGATCGCCGAGGCGGCGGACCGTGCCGTCAAATCCGTGGACCTCATTGCCGTGACCGTCGGCCCGGGTGCCTTCACGGGACTGCGTGTCGGCCTGGCGGCGGCTCGTGGTTTTGCGTTGTGCGCCGGGGCGCCGTGTTTGGGGCTGACCACGCTGGAAGTGATTGCGGCCGGTGTTGGACCGCTGGCGGGCCAATTGGTGGTTGGTATCGATTCCAAACGGACCGACGTCTACGTACAGATTTTCAACCCAGACGGCCAACCCGTAAGTGAACCCGCGGCGATCTTGCCGGAATCCGTTCCCTGTTTGGTTGGCGCGTGCGGGGCGGACGCTACGCAGGTTTCGGTGGCCGGCGACGCGGCGCCCAAGTTGGAGGAATATTTAAGCGGCGGCGGGCTGACTGTGACGGTCGTCGACGCGCCGTATCCCGACGCGACGGTCCTGGCGCGGTTAGCGGCGGCGCGTTGGGTGCCCGGTGACCCCATCAAACGGCCTGCACCGCTTTACCTGCGCCCGCCGGATGCTGTCATTCCTAGAGACGGAGGGCGTTTGCGGCCCTAGGTTTTGCGGAACAAAAGACGATGGACGCCGTTGACAGCGGTATCATCAGATTCAGGACGCAAGGCCAGAATCTCGTGGCCATGCTCCTCCACGGAACGGGGCACGTTTTCCAGCGGTTCGGCGCCCTTGAGGCGAACCTCCCCAATTTTACCGGCCGGCATGCTCTCGATTAGGAGCTTTGTCTTCACGAATGTTAGCGGACACACCTGATCTGTGACATCAATAAAGAAGTCAGCCTCAGGTAATTCGTCTATTGTAGTTTCTTGTACTTCCATCTCTACTTGCTTTCGTGGTGTTGTCTTTTATATAACACTGCGTTTGAAGCAACTATTACTGGCCCGCCGAGCTTTCCGGTGATGATCGTGGGCCCGTCTAGGCAAGCAAGGACGCCTCCGCATGACCGACAACCCGAATATTAGCGAACTTTTAGAATTTACAACGGAAATTGTTGCTGCGCACGCGGGCAACAATGCGGTAACGCCCGATGACCTCCCGAAGCTGATCCAGGATGTCTTCAAGACTTTGTCCGGACTTGGGACGACGGCGCTAGCGCCTGAGCGGCCGAAGCCGGCTGTGGCGGTGAAAAAATCCGTCTTCCCCGACTACATCATCTGCCTTGAAGACGGTAAAAAGCTGAAGATGCTGAAGCGTCATCTAAAGACGGCCTACAATATGAGTCCTGAAGAGTACCGTGCACGCTGGGGATTGCCGTCTGACTATCCCATGGTAGCGCCGAATTATGCCAAGCACCGCTCCAATCTGGCAAAGGAGATCGGCTTGGGCACGAAATCGCGCGGCAAGGGGAAATAGCCTCGCCGTCCGCAAAAAAATTCTGTGTCCTTTTCTAGAACCGGTGTAATATCCGGGGTCTACTTGGATAATTTGACCTTGCGGCGGTGCGAACGGATAGATCAAATGTCAGACACACGCATAGAGAGTCTGTGTATAGAAAAAGGCATCAAAATGACCGAACAGCGACGCGTCGTGGCCCGCGTGTTGTCGCTTGCCGAGGATCATCCGGATGTGGAAGAGGTGCATCGCCGCGCCGCCGACTTGGACCCGCGCATCTCCATCGCAACCGTCTATCGCACCGTACGTCTTTGGGAAGAGGCGAATATCCTGGAGCGTCACGATTTCGGCGATGGCCGGTCGCGTTACGAAGAAGTCACCGAGGACCATCACGACCATTTAATCGACATGAAGTCGGGCCGGGTGGTCGAGTTCCAGAATGAAGAGATTGAGGAAATCCAGCATAAGATCGCAAGAGCCCATGGCATGCAACTGGTGGGCCATCGCCTAGAACTGTACTGCATCCCTCTTTTGGACGGCGAGTAAGTGAGGGTTTTCTTGACACCGGCCCTGCCAATGCTAGGGTCCAACTATTGATATTGGGCACGAGTTTATTCGCGCAGGCCATTGGCTAAGAAGCTTCACATCAAATCCTACGGTTGTCAGATGAACGTCTATGACGCAGAGCGCATGGCAGACATCCTGGCCCCTGTGGGCTATATGCTGACCGACACCCCCGATGACGCGGATTTGGTGATCCTGAACACGTGTCATATCCGCGAGAAGGCGGCCGAGAAAGTCTATTCGGACCTGGGGCGTATTCGCTTGGCAAAGGGCGCCCGCGCCGACGCCAATGCCATGGTGATTGCCGTCGCTGGCTGCGTCGCTCAAGCCGAGGGCGAGGAAATCTTAAAGCGTGCGCCATACGTGGATATGGTCTTTGGGCCTCAGACTTACCATCGGCTGCCGGAAATGGTTGCGCGTGCCCATCGTCGAACCGGCGTTGTCCTGGAGACGGATTTTCCGGCGGATTCGAAGTTTGACCACCTGCCCGAGCCGGCGGCGAAAGGCCGCACCAGTGCGTTTCTAACGGTCCAAGAGGGGTGCGACAAGTTCTGCACTTTCTGTGTGGTTCCTTACACGCGTGGTGCCGAATTTTCCCGTCCGGTCGAACAGGTCATGAAGGAGGCCCGCGGATTGGCGGCGGCCGGCGTGCGCGAGATCACCTTGCTGGGTCAGAACGTCAACAATTACCGCGGCTATGTGAGAGGCAGCGCGGCATGGTCGCTGGGCCGGTTGATCGCCGAGCTAGCCGAGATCGATGGCCTGGACCGCATCCGCTACACCACGTCCTATCCCGCCGACGTGGATGAGGAACTGATTGCCGCGCACCGCGACGTGCCGGCGTTGATGCCGTATTTGCATCTGCCGGTTCAATCCGGTTCGGACCGCGTGCTGCGGGCGATGAACCGGCGTCACACCGCGGATGACTACCGACGCTTGGTGGCCAGCCTTCGCGTTGCGCAGCCAAATCTGGCACTATCTTCTGACTTCATTGTTGGATTTCCGGGGGAAAACGACCGTGATTTTCAGGATACCATGGATCTGGTCCAGGAGATTGGGTTCGCTGGCGCCTATTCGTTCAAATACAGTCCGCGGCCGGGTACGCCGGCGGCGATCATGGAATGGCAAGTGGCCGAAGGGGTGAAAAAGGACCGCTTGGCCGCGTTGCAAGATCTTTTGAATGCCCAGCAATCAGGATTTAACGCGACCTGCGTCGGGACGGAATTGGATGTACTGCTTGAGGGTCACGGTCGCCATCCCGGCCAGTTGATCGGTCGCAGCCCCTACATGCAGGCAGTGCACGTGAGTGCGCCGGATAATCTTATTGGTACCATTGCGACGCTACGTATCGACGAGGCCCATTCCAACAGCCTGGCCGCCAGTCTATTAGAGAACCGACAGACGGAAAGGGCTATCGATTGAGCCGAACGGCGACGAGACGCAACGGCCGCGCCAAGGGTGGTCACCCCCCCCTCAGGAACGGTAAAGGAAAACGTACGGCGGGGCGCCAGGCTTCGGCCGAGCGCATTTTCGCAGATAATGGTCTGGCCATGGAGCTGTTCGGTTCGCACCACGCCAACCTGACCCAGATTGAACAGGTGCTCGGGGTGCAGGCGTTGGCTCGCGGCAATGAGTTGACGGTGACCGGTCCTTCCGATGCGGTGGAGATTGCTTGCGATGCCCTGGATGGTCTTTACGCGCGCCTGGAGATGGGCCTGGCTGTGGACATGCCGGAGGTCGACGCGGCGATCCGCATGAGCAAGGCGCCGGGCGGCAACCGTGCGTCACAGGACATGGTCGTCCACACCCGCAAGCGGGACATCTCTCCCCGCTCCTCGACCCAGGCCGTATATCTCAAAGCTATCGACGATGCAGAACTGGTCTTTGGTCAAGGACCGGCAGGGACGGGTAAGACTTATCTAGCTGTGGCCAAGGCCGTGGAACGCCTGGTTAGCGGCGACGTGGACCGCATCATCCTGTCGCGTCCGGCCGTGGAAGCCGGGGAGCAATTGGGTTTTCTGCCAGGTGACATGCGCGAGAAAGTGGACCCTTACCTGCGGCCGCTTTATGACGCGCTGTTCGACATGTTGCCTGAGCAGCAAGTGACGAAAGGCTTGGAAAATGGTGAAATTGAGGTCGCACCACTGGCCTTCATGCGGGGGCGGACCTTGTCAAACGCCTTCGTCATCCTGGATGAGGCGCAGAACACCACGGCCGTCCAAATGAAGATGTTCCTCACCCGACTGGGCGAGCATTCGAGCATGGTGATCACCGGCGATTTGACCCAGGTTGATCTGCCGCGGGGAGTGCGATCGGGCCTGCGTGACGCCATCGATGTGTTGGGCCATGTGCGGGGCCTCCGATTCATCAATTTCACGGAGACCGATGTGGTTCGCCATCCCTTGGTCACTAAAATCGTTCACGCCTACGGCAAAGTCGACGCCCAGCGCCAGACAGGTGCGCGTTATCAGTCGGACAAAGCCTTGATCGGGCAGGGGAAGAATGGGAAGCCTTGAGAAGAACACCGCTGCCATGCTGGCTTTGGAAGTGACCGTCGCGACGGGCGGGTGGCGCGAGGCTGTGGTGGCGCCCGAGAAGGTCGCCGCGCGCGCCGCGCGCGCCGCCTACACGGCCGCATCGCCGGATTTCGGGCGTTCCTCTGAGGCCGCCGTGGTGCTTACCGATGATGCTGAGGTGCAGATTCTGAACCGGGATTACCGGGACGAGGACCGCGCCACAAACGTGCTCTCTTTCCCGGCTTTTAACGAGGACGATATAGCTCGCCTGCCTGCCGATGTGCCGCTGATATTGGGGGACGTGGTCATCGCCCTGGAAACCGCCACGGCAGAGGCCCGGGCGGAGGCTAAAACGGCGGCGGATCATCTCAGCCATCTGGTGGTTCACGGGATGCTGCATCTTTTGGGCCACGACCATAAAACCGATGACGAGGCTAATATCATGGAGCGGCTGGAAGTGGATATCCTTGACCAGCTCGGTGTAGCCGATCCCTATGTGATTGCCGATGAGGCGGCGGTACTATGAGTGATCTTGTGCCTATCCCGGTAACCGACGAAGACACGCCGGCGCCACAGAAGTCGGGCGGAGTATTTCGCGACTGGTTGCGCATTCTGCGCCGCGGACGAAATGGCGACGGTTCCATTCGCGACACACTTGAGGAATTGATAGAAGAGCGCGAAGAATCCGATCAGCCCATTAATGAAGATGAGCGACTGTTGCTGGCCAACATCTTCGAATTGCGCGACCGCACGGTCCACGACGTGATGGTGCCTCGCGCAGATATCGTCGCCATCGAGGTTGAAACCGCCCTGTCTGATATAATCGATGTGATTACCGGCGAGGGTCATTCCCGGCTACCGGTGTATGGCGAAACCTTGGATGATGCCATGGGCTTTATTCACGCTAAGGACGTCTTGGCTTGGCGCGGCGCGGAAGCCAACTTCTCACCGTCGCGCATCCTGCGCCGGGTGCTTTTTGTGGCACCGTCCATGCAGGTTCTGGAGTTGCTGTTGGAAATGCGTGTCAAGCGCGCCCACATGGCCCTGGTGGTTGATGAATATGGCGGCGTTGATGGCCTGGTCACCATCGAGGACTTGGTGGAGGAAATTGTCGGCGAGATTGAGGATGAGCACGACCAGAACGACGACCCGGCGCTGACGCCTGCGGCGGACGGCAGTCTTATCGCCGACGCGCGTGTTACTGTCGAGTACCTGGAGGAGACCGTCGGTCCCATCCTCGATTCCGATGAGGAGCGTGAGGATATCGACACGCTTGGCGGCCTAGTGTTTTCCCTGGCCGGTCGGGTGCCGATCCGCGGCGAACTGATCCGCCATTCTTCCGGCGTCGAGTTCGAGGTCTTGGAGGCTGATCCCCGGCGTATTCGTCGGCTTCGCCTGCGCGGCCTGCCGCAACTGCCGAGCGGAGAGTAGGCGTTGTCGCGATTGGCTTGGCTGCGCCGCGCCCAGTTAGTTGGTTTAGGTGCGATCGGGGCGCTGGCCCTGCCACCGTTTCATTTGGTATTCATGCTGCTGCCGGCCATTACGGGCCTGATCTGGATACTGGATCAGACCGATGATCGGCGTTGCGCCTTCGGGATTGGTTGGTCCTTCGGCCTCGGTCAGGGACTGGTTGGTTATTACTGGGTATCCAGCGCTTTTCTGGTGGACACCGTCGCGCACGGCGTACTAGCGCCGTTTGCCGTCGCGGGCCTAGCCGGCGGCTTGGCGATCTTTCCCGCCGCTACAGCATCCATCGCCTGGTCCCTGTGGCGGTGGTGGGGTCCGTCGCCGCTCGCGCGGATCTTGACCTTTGCCGGGCTTTGGGCGGCCAGTGAATGGCTACGGGCAGACATCCTGACCGGGTTCCCCTGGAACCTGGTGGCTACGGTCTGGACTTTTTCGCCGGAGATGCTTCAGGCGGCGGCCTTGGTCGGGCCCTATGGGCTGGGGATGATCACCATCGCTGTCGCTGGATTGCCAGCCATATTTCTGTTTGGCAACAACCGCCGCGTCGCGATGATGGGACTGGGCGTCGGCCTACTTGTACTTGCCGATGTATGGGTTTTGGGTTATCTGCGCCTCGGCCTCGCGCCGCCGTCGGCCGTGGACGGGGTGCGCTTGCGTCTGGTGCAACCCAACATTAAGCAACACCTGAAGTGGCGCCACGAACTGCGGGTTGAACACGTGCGCCAACAAATGCGCCTTAGCGATGGCGCTGATGCCGCCGGCGCCTGGCCGACCCACGTCATTTGGGCAGAAACGGCCGTCCCCTTCAACCTTTCTGCCGACGTCGGGCTCCGCCAGGTAATGGCATCCGCGGTACCAGCAGACGGACTTCTGATCACTGGTGCGCCGCGCGGGGAAACTATCGAAGGCGGGGAACGGCGCGTCTACAATAGCATACATGCCCTAGATCCAAAGGGCGAGATCACGGCCACCTACGACAAACGCCATCTGGTGCCCTTCGGCGAATACGTGCCGCTTCGCTGGCTGTTTGGCTTCTCGAAATTGACTGCTGGCCGGCTTGATTTTCATCCGGGCGCCACGCCCCGGGTCTTTGACCTTGCGGGCCTGCCACCGGCAGTCATGTTAATCTGCTATGAGATAATATTCCCCGCCAAGGTTGGGGTCGTGCACCGCCGACCGGCGTGGATGCTGAACCTGACCAACGACGCGTGGTTCGGGCTCACCACCGGCCCACATCAACATCTCGCCGCCGCGCAAATGCGTGCTGTCGAGCAGGGATTGCCCGTCGTGCGTGTCGCCAACACGGGCATTTCTGCTGTTATCGACGCTCACGGACGGATCGAGGCGCGACTGGGCCTGGGCCAGGGAGGGCGGCTGGATACCACCTTGCCGAAAGCGCTTGCCGGACCACCGCCCTATGGCCGATATGGGGATTGGCTGACATTGATCATGATTGCGCTGGGCTTGGCCGCTATTTGGCTGCCGCGCCTGGCCCCGGGTCGCGAACGCCAGGTAACACTTTGACAACTTGAATGCTCAATGTATGAATATTATCGTATTTGAACGCGCAGGTGCTGTTCTAGCCGGAAAGCATGAAACGGCCACCGTATCACGAACGGAAGGGGTGTTGGTAGAGAGACCGATGGTGGTTGATGGCAACGAAGGCGGACGCTTGGGGCGACAACGACGGCTGCCGCCTGGCGTTTCCAATCCCATCGACATCCACATTGGCAACCGTCTGTGGTTTCACCGAACATCGCTCGGTTATTCACAGTAACACCTGGGTGACGAAGTTGGCCTGACGTTCCAGCAAATTCAGAAAACTGAGTGTGGCGCGAACCGCATTGGCGCCAGTCGGCTTTATCAGTTTGTGCGTATTTTGGACGCGCCTGTCACTTAATTTCCCCGAGGAATTGTCTGATGAGATCCGTTGCTACGAGGGACAACTGGATTGGGATATGGTCAACCCACGTCAGAAAGAACTGGCACACAGCCCCATTGCGCGCCGGGAAACGCTGGAATTGGTGCGGGCCTATTACGGAATGGAGAATCCTGCGGTGCGCCAATGCTTGTTCGAGTTGAATAAAATTCTGGCCAAGACGGCCGACTGACACGCGACCTCGATGATAATGCCGATCGCGCGTGGATCAGTTGACCGGCGATTGTTCTTGACGCTGTTACTAAAGGCTGTAAAAACGGCCCTCGCCGAACGGCGGTTGGGCGTGAACGGATTTCACCTGCTTGCCACCACATTAAAAAAGGCACTAAGAGGCCCGGTTACCTTTCAGCCTTGAACGAGTATGCGGCGGGTCGCCGTAAACCCTTAGCGGAGGGAATCGACCTTGAAAAACGGCAACTACCTATTTACCAGTGAATCCGTGTCCGAGGGACACCCCGACAAGATTTGCGACCGAATTTCGGATTCGATAGTCGACACCTATCTTGAGGTTGACCCTTACGCACGCGCCGGCGTCGAAACTTTGGTGACCACAAACCTTGTGGTGCTGGCTGGGGAAAGTCGATGTGTCGGTGATGTTTCTAATGAACGGCTCGAAAATGTTGCCCGTCAGGCGATCAAGGACATTGGCTACGACCAGGACAACTTCCACTGGGAGAACTCCGAGGTTCAGGTTCACGTCCATATGCAGTCCGCGGACATCGCTCAGGGCGTTGACGCAGCCGGTAATAAGGATGAGGGTGCTGGCGACCAGGGGCTAATGTTCGGCTACGCCTGCCGCGAAACGGACGTGCTCATGCCGGCTGCCATCCACTTCTCCCACGATATTCTGCGCCGCATGGCGGCAGCCCGCCACGCCGGCAAAACCCTCGGTTTGGGACCGGATTCGAAAAGCCAGGTGACCCTTAAGTACGTGGATGGCAAACCGGTCGGTGCCACGTCGATAGTGGTTTCGTCACAGCACACTGAAGACCTGTCCCAGGACGATGTCCGTGAGATTGTCCGGCCCTTCGTCCTCGACGTCCTGCCTGAGGGTTGGATGTGCCCAGAGGATGAATTTTATGTGAACCCGACCGGCCGTTTCGTTATTGGTGGCCCCGACAGTGACGCCGGCCTCACGGGCCGGAAGATCATTGTCGATACCTACGGCGGCGCCGCCCCGCATGGTGGCGGCGCCTTTTCCGGGAAGGATCCGACCAAGGTTGACCGTTCGGCCGCCTACGCCGCGCGCTATGTGGCGAAAAATGTGGTCGCCGCCGGCCTGGCGGATGAATGTACCATCCAGGTGGCCTATGCCATCGGCGTTTCGAAGCCGTTGTCCGTGCTCATTGATACCAATAGAACGGCTCAGGTAGACGAGGTGAAACTGGCCAACGTGCTTCAGGAGATGGTTGACCTCAGCCCGCGGGGTATCCGTGAGCACCTGCAATTGAGCCAACCCATCTATGCCCGTACGGCCGCGTACGGCCATTTCGGTCGCGAACCCGATGCCAATGGCGGCTTTTCCTGGGAGAAGACGGACTTGGTGGATGAGTTGAAGTCGGCTTTTGGCGCCAGTTGAACACCCAAGCGCACGGAACCTATCAACGCTGGTATGGGCGGCGCACCGGTCGCAGGTTGACGATTACGCGCCAGCGTCTGATGATGGAGCTGTTGCCGCAGTTGCGCCTGGACCCAAGTGCTAATCTCGGCGACGCCGCGGCCCTTTTCCCGTCGCCAGTAGACGATCTTTGGATGGAAATCGGCTTCGGGGCCGGTGAGCATTTGGTGGCTAAGGCCGCGCGTTATCCGAACATTGGGTTTATTGGTTGCGAGCCCTATGTTAATGGCGTCGCTACGCTGCTGGCTAAGATAAATGATCAGGCGTTAACCAACATTCGCATCTACGATGATGATGTCCGTCAACTCATGCCGGTTATGCCGATAGCCTGTCTTGGCCGTCTCTACGTGCTGTTCAGCGATCCGTGGCCCAAGGTTCGCCACCACGGCAGGCGCATTACCGTCGAGGCCAACCTAGACGGCTTCGCTCGTTTGCTGCGTCCCGGAGCCGAGTTCCGGTTCGCCACCGATCAGACCGAGTTTGCCGCCTGGACGTTGGAGCGCATGCTCCGCGATCGGCGGTTCACGTGGGTGGCGCGTCGCGCCGACGATTGGCGTCTGGCTCCGGAGGGTTGGGTCGAAACGCGATACGAGCAAAAGGCCCAGGCCCGGGGTTTAAAACCGGTTTATCTGAACTTCATACGGACCGACGTCGACAGCCCTTGAAGCCGGCTGCATTCGCGCCCTAGCCCTTGCATTGGCGCGTTTGGGGGTATATACCGGGGCTCGCATCAGACGTTTGATGCATCTCGTTAGCTCCGACGAATGGGGTGGTCCCGTGGAATGGAATTGATGAGGTGGGCCGCTGGCCCGCCTTTTTTATTATTCACCCCCGGGCTCTAACGAGGTTTCGGCGTCAGGCGAAAGAGACACAGGGGCGTGCATTTGGAGCAGCGCATCGAAGAGATCATAGAACCGGCGGTTCAAGACTTGGGTTTTGAAATCGTCCGCGTGCAGATGTCGGGGAACCACAATCCCCGCCTACAGATCATGGCCGAGCCGATCGTTGGCGACATCATGACTGTAGACCATTGCGCGACCATCTCACGGGCGGTATCTGCGCTTCTTGACGTGGATGACCCCATTGAGGGGGCCTACACATTGGAAGTTAGCTCACCGGGCCTGGACCGCCCCCTGGTGAAACTTAGGGATTTTGAACGGTTCGCCGGTTTCGACGTTCGGATCGAAACCTTTGAGGCTGTGGACGGTCGAAAGCGGTTTCGCGGCCGTCTGAGCAGTGTGGAGGGCGAGACCATTAACATACATGTGGATGGTACGGATATTTCCATCCCCTACACGTTGGTGCGCCGGGCTAAGCTGTTGGTCACGGACGAAATGCTGAGGGCTCAGGACGCTACACGGTGAGCATAGGAAAGTTGAGATCATGAGCGAAGCTGCGATGGAAACGGAAGCTTTCAACTCCCGCCCGGAACTTTTGCAGGTGGCGGAAACGGTGGCTCGCGACAAGGGCATTGAGCGTGATGAGGTTCTCGAAGCCATGGAGCAGGCGATCCAAAAGGCGGGTCGATCCAAATATGGCCACGAACATGACATTCGCGCCCACATCGACCGTTCGTCCGGCGCCATTTCGTTGGCTCGCTATGTGGAAGTGGTGGAGAATGTGGAAGAGGTCGAGAATGAGTTGACGCAGACCGACCTCGAGTCCGCGCGGCGCAAGAAGGAAGACGCCGCCCCGGGCGAGTTTCTGATCGATCCGCTGCCGCCCATCGATTTCGGCCGGATCGCCGCGCAGACCGCCAAGCAGGTTATCGTTCAGAAAGTCCGTGAAGCCGAACGTACTCGCCAGTACGACGAATACAAGGACCGGATAGGCGAGATCGTCAATGGTCTTGTAAAGCGCATCGAATACGGCAACGTGATCGTAGACCTTGGCCGTGCCGAGGCCCTGTTGCGCCGGGACGAATGCATTCCGCGCGAACACTTTAACAATGGGGATCGGGTTCGCGCCTATATCGTCGACGTACGCGAAGAGACCCGGGGCCCGCAGATTTTCATGTCCCGCACCCACCCGCAGTTCATGGCCAACTTGTTCAGCCAGGAAGTACCGGAAATTTACGACGGCGTCATCGAGATCAAATCTGTGGCCCGGGACCCGGGCTCGCGAGCGAAGATTGCCGTGCTGTCTCATGATTCCAGTATCGATCCTGTTGGCCCATGCATCGGTATGCGCGGCTCGCGCGTGCAGGCCGTGGTCGGCGAACTGCAGGGTGAGAAGATTGACATTATTCAATGGTCGGAAGATCCGGCCACCTTCATCGTCAACGGCCTAGCCCCAGCTGAAGTCGCGAAGGTCGTCTTGGACGAAGAAAAGAACAAGATCGAAGTTGTGGTGCCTGACGATCAACTCAGTCTGGCCATCGGCCGGCGCGGTCAGAACGTGCGCCTGGCGTCCCAGTTGTCCGGGTGGGATATCGACATTTTGACGGAAGCAGAAGAATCGGAGCGCCGCCAGACGGAGTTTAACAGCCGCTCCCAGATGTTCGCCGAGAGCCTAGACTTGGACGATGTCATCGCCCACCTGCTGGTGACTGAGGGCTTTTCGTCGGTCGAGGAAGTGGCCTTCGTGCCCATCGATGACCTTTTAGTTATCGAAGGTTTTGATGAGGACGTGGCCGAGGAACTGCGTGTCCGCGCACGGGCCTTCCTGCAGGCCCGTGACGAGGAGCTGAACCGGCGTCGCGTCGAGCTGGGCGTCGAGGATGACCTGACCGATGTGGAGGGCGTCAGCGCCGCCATGGTGGTAAAGCTCGGTGAGAACAACATCAAGACCCGCGATGACCTAGCGGATCTGGCCGGCGATGAGTTGCTGGAACTTCTAGAAGGCGAGACCATTAACTTGGATCAGGCCAACACCATAATCATGGCAGCCCGGGCTCACTGGTTCATGGACGACAATGCGGCGGACAACGCCGAGGCGAGTGACGAAGTCACCGCCGAAGGCGAAGCCGAGGATGCCAGCACGCTGGCCGGCGCCTAGGGCGATGGGAAACGGAGACCGCCTTGAAACGGAAAACGCCATCTTCCCAGAACGCGTCATGTAACGCCGATGGCCTCAGGACGTGCATCGCCAGCGGCTTGCGAAAGCCAAAGGTCGAGATGTTGCGTTTTGTCGTCAACCCCGACGACAGCCCGGTTCCCGACCTGGACGAGAAGCTGCCCGGCCGGGGGTTATGGTTGAGCGCCGACCGCGATATGCTAAATACAGCCTGCGCGCGGAACTTGTTCGCGAAATACGCGCGACGGCAGGTCAGGGCGGATGAGAACCTCGCGCAGCGGGTTGAGCGACTTTTAGCGAAGCGATGCATTGAATTGCTCCAATTGGCGCGCCGGTCTGGTGTGTTGACCGTTGGGTCCGATGAGGTCGACAGTCGTTTGCGCGCGGGGGCAAATGGATTGTTGGTATTGGCTGCCGACGGAGTGCTGACGAGCCGACGCAAAATGGCCGAGTTGGCTTCGGATCTGGCTGTTCGGGATGTCTTGAGCGGCGATGAATTGGGAGCCGTCATGGGTCGCGAACGGATTGTTTGCGCGCTGGTGGCGGAAGGCGGCCTGGCGGATCGTCTGGCCCATGACTTGAGCCGGCTTGGCGGTTTCAGACCGGTTTCGGCGGCGGCATAGACGACAGAATTGTGCGATTAGGGAATGACCTTGGGCGAAGGATAGGAACGATTTAGATGAGCGAAACCACGGAAAAGAGCAAAAGCTCAAAGTTAAGCCTGTCCCGACCCGGCAAGCTGGAGTTGAAGAAGACCGTTGAGTCCGGCGCCGTGCGCCAAAACTTTTCCCATGGCCGTTCGAAGATGGTGCAGGTGGAGCGGAAGACGAAGCGGACCTTTGCGCTCGATTCTGGCGGCCGTATGGCCGAGGTGAAGGCGCGGAAGACTGCGGAAGCCTTCGAGGAGGTTATCGAGGATGTTGCCGTCGAAGCGCCCCCCCCACTGCCGCCGTCCGTTGACGAGGAAAAGTCGGCGCGGACCCTGACTAAAGAGGAGAAGGCCGCGCGTCAGCGCGCCCTTGAGGAAGCCAAGAAATACGAAGATGAACGCAAGGAAGCGGCGGAACGCGATGCGGCCCGGCGCGAGGCCGTGAAGACCGCGGCAGAAGCCGAAGTCGCAGCGGAGGTCGAAGTTAAGACTTCTGAGGAGGCCGTCGCCGCGACCGAAAAAGCTGAAGCAGTGCCCGATCCCGTCGCCGAAGTCGTAGCCCCGGTCAAGGAGATGCCGAAATCCCGAGCCCGCACTAGTCGCCAGGAAGAGGCCGAAGCGGAGGATGCCCGCGATCGTGGCAAGAAGCAGGCCCGCGGTGAACGCCGGCCGCCGCCGCGCCGTGGCGAGCCAAAGCGCCGCCCAGGCAAGCTGACGATCACCGAAGCTCTGGAGGAAAGGAAGAGCGCCAGCGCAGCGTCGCGCAATACAAACGCAAACTTGAACGCGAACGTCA
>DFRF01000198.1:0-6972 GCA_002378125.1 Rhodospirillaceae bacterium UBA3470
GGGAATACCGATTTATTCGCTGATGCAGTCGCCGCTGATATAGCTCAATGAGCGCGCGAATAGCACTGATCCATGCCACGCGGGCCGCCATCGATCCGGTTGAGGACGCGTTCTCAGAAGTTTGGCCGGAAGCGCTGCACTGGAGCCTGCTGGATGAAGGTCTCACTAAAGCCTTGGATCACGCGGGTCATTTGATCGAAGAGATCAGTGAACGTTTTATTCGCTTGGCCAATTATGCAGCAGACACCGATATAGATGGCATGCTGTTCACTTGCACAGCTTTTGGCCCGGCGATTGAGGTTTGTCAGCGGAAATTTCGTTTCCCAACATTGAAACCGAATGAAGCGATGTTTGAGGAAGGGCTTGATCGGGGCGATACGATCGGTTTATTGGCGTCGCATCCCGTGACCCTCACGATACTACGAGAACAACTTGCCGTCCTTGCTCAAGAGCGTGGGCGCAACGTTACCATTAAGCCTCTTCTCGCTAAGGGAGCATGGAATGAACTCTGTGCCGGTCATACGGATTGCCATGATCAAAAGGTTATTGAGACCGCCAAGGGCTTAGAAGATTGCGATGCTATCCTACTCGCACAGTTTTCCATGGCACCGCTTACCCAAGCGGTTCAATCGAATACGCAAGCTGTCGTCGTGTCCAGCCCTCATGCAGCGGTAAGGAAGATGAGAGGACTGATTGAAAAATGAATGTCGCTTTGTGGCTATTAACGGATCTTTTGAGGGTGGATTTATCTGTTAAAACCATCAACGTGATTGCGCGACAGGCTAACCTATTGAAATCACTCCCACTCAACCGTGCCGGGCGGCTTGGAAGTTATGTCGTACACCACCCGGTTGATACCACGAACCTCATTGATGATCCGGTTCGCTGTCCGTCCTAAAAACTCGTGATTGTAAGGATAGTAATCCGCCGTCATGCCGTCCGCGGAAGTCACAGCGCGCAGCGCGCAAACATTGTCGTAGGTCCGTGCATCGCCCATGACGCCTACGGTTTGAACTGGCAGTAACACGGCAAAGGCTTGCCAGATGGCGTCATAAAGCCCCGCGTTGCGGATTTCTTCCAGATATATGGCGTCGACCTTGCGAAGCGTCTCGAGCTTGTCGCGGCTGATCGCGCCCGGGATTCGGATGGCCAGGCCTGGGCCAGGGAAAGGATGGCGGCGGACGAAACTCTCTGGCAGGTCCAATTCGCGCCCGAGCGCCCGAACTTCAGCTTTGAACAATTCACGAAGCGGCTCGACAAGGTCCATGTTCATGCGTTCCGGTAGGCCGCCCACGTTATGGTGCGATTTGATCGTGACGCTAGGCCCACCGGTGAACGAAACGCTTTCGATCACGTCCGGATAAAGCGTGCCCTGAGCGAGGAATTTAGCGCCGCCGATGTTTTTCGCCTCTTCCTCAAAGACATCGATGAACAACTTGCCAATAGTCTTCCGCTTGACCTCAGGGTCATCCACGCCCTCAAGCGCGCCGATGAACAGATTGGACGCATCGCGGTGGACGAGGGGAATGTTGTAGTGGTCGCGAAACAGACCGACCACTTCGTCTGCTTCGTTCATGCGCATCAGGCCGTGGTCCACGAATACGCATTGTAACTGATTCCCGATGGCTTCATGCAGTAGCACGGCTACGACGGATGAATCTACACCGCCCGAAAGGCCGCATATAACTCTACCGTCGCCTACCTGGTCGTGCACTTTTTGGATCGCCTCATCCTTGAAGGCCGCCATGGTCCACGCGCCCCTACAATCGCAGATTTTGTGGGTGAAGTTGGACAATAACTTCGCGCCGTCCGGTGTGTGCACCACTTCCGGATGGAACTGCACGGCGTAGAATTTACGGTCATCGTTGGCGATGGCGGCGAAAGGCGCGTTCTCGGTCTGGGCAACGGGACGGAAACCGTCGGGCAATACTTCTACCCGGTCGCCGTGGCTCATCCAAACCTGATGCGTCTCGCCGGGCGACCATACGCCCTGGAATAGCACGCAGTCGTTAATGACCTCGACCATGGCACGGCCGAATTCCTGATGATCCGACGCGGTGACCTGACCCCCCATCTGCTGGACCATGGTTTGTTCGCCGTAACAGATACCCAACACCGGCAGGCTCAGGTCGTCCGTGAACAAGCCTTCGGGGGCGCGTGGCGTTTCCATTTCGTGCACGGAAGCGGGTCCGCCTGAAAGAATCACGCCCTTGGGGTCGAAAGCGCGGATGCTCTCCGTTGTCACTTTCTGGAAGGGATGGATTTCGCAGTAGACCCCAGACTCACGGACCCGCCGGGCGATCAGCTGGGTCACTTGGGAGCCGAAGTCGATGATGAGAATACGGTCAGTTTGCATCACATCGTTCATATATCGCTTCTAGCCGACTGCGCCAATCGAGTCACGCGCCCATCGCCACCATTCTGGGCGTTCAAGCTTGGCAGCTGAACAGCTGTTATGGCACAAAGAGAGAGAACTCTTATGGTCCGCAAGACGATCCGGCAAAAACGGTTAGCCAACAAATCCGCGCCCGTTCCTAACGTGCCCGTTGCCGCCTATATGATGCAAGTTGGCGCCGCCGTTTGGCCCACTAGGCGCAAATAATGGGCCGGGTTTACCAGCCACTTGAAGGAACGTAGTTTCGGTGACGTTTTCGCGGACCTGACCAGGAGCCTGGCCGGGCGTTAGTGGGATGCGTCCAATTTTTTGACGAAAACTATGGGAGTATCCCATGTTGGCGTGAGCCGCCTGCGCACCATTCCCCTTGCAATCTGCTGCAGACGCTCTAGCTCTAGAGAGTGATCCCACCTTGCATCGAAAGAAACCTATATGACTGACAATTCAATTGCCGAATTCCTGCACAACCGGCGCTCCGTGTTAGCGGCGAAGCTGGTTGAGCCTGGCCCCGACGCCAAGACCCTGAATGCTATCATCGGGATTGGTCTGCGCGTTCCGGATCACTCGCGCTGTGGGCCGTGGCGCATCCAGGTTATTGGCAAGGAAGGACAGGCAAAGCTTGGCGAACTTTACGCCACGCTCTTCGACAAGGAGAATGACGACGCTTCGGAAAGCCAGATCGAATATTGGCGCGAACGCCCACAGGTGGCGCCGGTTCTGCTGGCTATCACGTGCCATCCGAACCAGGATAAGATTCACAAGATTCCCTTGTGGGAGCAGGTCCTATCCGGAGGTGCACTCTGTCAAAACATCCTTAATGGGGCTCATGCGTTCGGCTTTGCTGCGCAATGGCTGACCGAGTGGCCGGCCTATCACGCTGATGTCCGGAAATTCCTCGGCCATGAACCAGAGACGGAAGTTTATGGCTTCATCTTCATTGGTACGGCCTCCGAAGCCCCTAAAGAGCGCAAGAGGATCGGCGCTGATGAAGTGGTAAGCGTGTGGCCGGCGTAAGTCGCTGGTCTTTTCCATAACAGTAGACTGCTATCGAGAATATGGGGAATTTATGGGGTCGACCCGATAAAAGTCACGTGCCCCATCTTTCGTCCTGGCCGGGCGTCTCTTTTGCCATAGAGATGCAGTTTGGCGTTTGAAATTTTTAGATAGCTAGGGACTTTTGCCACGTCGTCGCCAATGATGTTTTGCATGCGGGCGTCGATAAACCGGCCTGGATTCCCTAGTGGCAGGCCGCAGGCGGCACGGACGAGTTGCTCGAACTGATCCGTATGGGCGGCATCTAGTGTCCAATGGCCCGAGTTGTGCGGTCGGGGTGCAATTTCGTTGGCGCGGAGCTCACCTGACCGCAGGAGAAACAACTCAATACATAGCACTCCGACCAATTCTAACGCCTCAGCTAGGTTGAACCCGATGGCCTTTGCGCTTTCCACCACCAAGGGGGTAAACGGTCCCGGAACTTCGGACGTATCAAGAATATGGTTCTTGTGGATATTGAAGGCCGGGTCATAGGCGACTTTGTCGCCGTCGGCGCTCCGCCCGACGATCACCGATAGCTCGCACTCAAAATCGAGTTTCTCTTCGATGATCACTGTCATGTCGGCACCGTCGGCGAAGCGGTCCCAGATGGCCAGGACTTCGGCGTCGATGGTTGTCTGTTCGAGCATGGCTTGGCCCTTGCCGTCGTAACCGCCGTAGGCGACCTTGAGGACCGCCGGTCTGCCAATTTCTGCAAGCGCTGCCAAAAGGTCATCCTTGCGCTCAACTGCGCGCCATGCCGCCGTGGGGATACCGACGGAGGAAAGAAACGTCTTTTCGCGGACCCGATCCTGCGCCACTTCAAGTATGCGAACACCCGGTGCGACTGGAACGCGCGGTATCAGCCAGCGTAGGGTATCCGCCGGAAGCTGCTCCAGTTCATAGGTGACGATGTCGGACAATTCCGCAAGCTTCGCGAGCCCCGTTTCGTCATCGAACGCCGAGCAAATGTGATGGTGCGCGACGGAGGCTGCGGGATCTTCCGGCCGTGGGGACAAAATCACCGTCTTGAACCCAAGTCGATTGGCCGCGATGGCCATCATCCGACCGAGTTGTCCGCCGCCTAGAATACCGACGACGGATCCGACGGGCAGCGGCGCGGCTCCATTCCGCTCTGCCTGCTCCGCCATTATTCCCCCGCCGGGTCGATCGCAGTTTTGGGAACGCTAGCCGACTGCTGGGCGCGCCAAGCCTGAACCCGTTCTGCCAGCGCCGGGTCATTCAGTGCCAAGATTTGCGCCGCCATGATTCCTGCGTTGGTTGCACCGGCCTTGCCGATGGCTAAGGTCCCGACCGGAATGCCGCCCGGCATCTGCACGATGGAAAGCAGACTGTCCATGCCGTCCAGAACCCCAGAGTGAACCGGCACGCCCAGGACCGGCAGTGTTGTCATGGATGCAGTCATACCCGGTAGATGGGCGGCGCCGCCGGCCCCGGCGATAATCACGCCGAACCCTTCATCAGTGGCGCTTTTTGCGAAGGTATAAAGGCGGTCCGGGGTCCGATGCGCTGACACGACTAGAGCCTCGTGCCCGACGTCTAGTGTATCCAATATCTCGGCCGCGTGCTGCATGATTGGCCAATCGGACCGGCTACCCATGATGATGGCGACGCGAAGTGGTTGGTTTGTTGAAGCAGCGGGTTCAGACGCCATAGGAATTCTCCGACGGGTCGTTTGAGCGTAACACCGATGGTGATGGCCAAGAGCGGTAGATAATAGGATTTTGTATCGTTTTTGGTAGGCCTATTTTACATAATGATGGTTTAGGCTGCCGCCATCCAGGGCGGGATCCGTCAATCGAAGTCATAGCCTAAATTGTGAAGCGCGCCTTTCAGGTTCAATCTCTTCGGTTCCGAAAAACTCTTCGCCAACCGTTCGGTCCACGGCACGCCGTCGGCGCGGCTAGTTTCCCGTTTCTGGGCCTCCAGGCTGGCATTGTAGGTCTGATGCAAGTCAGCCAGTGGTTTTTCTTCATAGCGCTCCCAATGGATAACGCCGACGTCTGGATAGCGCGGTTTGGATGGAGGACGATCGGTGGGAAATCCCAGCGTCATGCCGAAGGCGACGAATACACCGTCGGGAAGGCCCAGAACCTGGGCCACGTCCTCCGGCTGATTGCGCATGCCGCCGATCATGCAGCCGCCAAGCTCAAGGCTTTCCGCGACCAAGGATGCCGACATGCCGACCAGCGCCGCGTCGATGGTCGCCACCAGGGACATTTCCATGTGACCCTTGGCAAGACTGCCACCACCCGTGGCGATCGCGTCCTCGAGGCGGTGGATGTCGGCGCAGATGGCCACAAAAACTGGGCATTGGGCGACGTGACCCTGGCCGCCGGCCAGTTCTGCAAGTTTCAACTTGGTTTCGTCGTCGCGGACCACGACAAAGGAATAAGCCTGCATGTTAGAAGATGTGGGCGCGTGTTGCGCGGCGGAGAGTACCGCGCGGACCATTGCGTCTGGGACGTGTCTATCCGTGAACGACCGTACGCTGGCGCGGCGCTTCAGGATGTCCATCAGATTGGAGGTGTAATCTTCGACGGGAACTGCGCCCGAGTCCGAGGGGGCTCGCGGGGTCTTGATAATTTTACGCAACACGCGCTCGATGTTGCCCCGCAGGTCTTGCATACCGGAATCCTTGTGCAGGAAGTCCTTGGCGCCGGCGGCTATAGTGGCTTCTGCGATAGCGACATCGGCAAGATCAGTGAGCATCACTACTTGGGCATTTGGGTATTCGTCCAAAAGATCCTTTAGGGCCTCCATGCCATTCACTTTGGGCATGTTGATGCCCAGTAAGACCAAGTCTGGCATGTGCTCGCGATAGAGCGGCAGGACCTCTGTGCCCATCTCTCCGGTGCCCATGACCTCGCAATCCATGGTCCGGAGAATGCTTGCGACAAGGCGGCAGATCAGCTTGTCGTCGTCGACGATAATGGCAGTGTTCATGTCGGGTACTGTGTGTTGCCTTGTTGTGCGTTACATCGTTTTAATGGGTTCCCCGGTTTGCATCAACGGGGGACGATTTTTCATTGATGATGCCTGCCGTTATAGTACTCCGGCTCGGGAAAGGGAGGCACGACGATGACCGATGACAATCCGCATGCGGCCTGGACGAAAGAGCTATTCGACATCTTCAGTCATGCAGGTATCAGCGTTTATCCCTACATCCCCGATGCGGGGAACAAGCGCTTGATTGAACTGGCCGAAGCGGCCAATGAGACCAAGGCGGTCTTGCTCACGACGGAAGAGGAAGGGATCGCCGTCTGCGCTGGCGCCGAACTTGTGGGCGAGAGGGGCGTACTCTGCATGCAGTCGTCGGGTGTTGGCAATATTCCTAATTTCCTGTCCTTTGTGAAGGGCGGACGGTTTCCCCTTTTGATGATGGTTTCCATGCGGGGCGACTATGGTGAGGAAAACCCTTGGCAATACCCCATGGGCGAGGCGGTGCAACCCATCCTTGATGCCATGGGTGTGCTGACATTCTGGGTCCGGGAGCCAGGTGATCTTGAAAAGGCGGCAACGGC
>DFRF01000198.1:7311-16968 GCA_002378125.1 Rhodospirillaceae bacterium UBA3470
GCGTGTAACGCCGTGCATAAGGGCGGTCAGGCGGCAGCCTTGATCCTGAGCCAGAAGTTTTTAGGCGCCAAGGCGTTTTGAGGAGACAGTTATGATAATCAATCCCACGCTTGATCGCCGCGAAATTCTGAAACCGATTATTCCCAATCCAGAGAATTACTTGATCATAACTGGCCTGGCTGGTCCCGCACGCGACGCTGCCGCGTTGACCGATGACGGGGCCAACACCTTCACCATGGCCGGTTGCATGGGCGCGGCGGTATCCATGGGGCTTGGCATGGCTCTGGTGGCACCAGAACGTCAGATTTTGGTTATTACTGGCGACGGAGAATTGCTGATGAACCTCGGGTCACTGGCTAGTGTCGGGACATTGCAACCCGCCAATTTGAGCATCGTTTGTATTGACAACGGTTGCCACGGCGAAACCGGCGGCCAAACTGGCCATACGTCGCATCGCACGGACCTCGAAGTAATTGCGAAAGGGGCCGGCTTAAGGGCTACCATGACCTTGTCGGAGTCGTCACAATTCGCACAAGCCGCTGAATTTTTAATACAACCTGCTGCACCACGGTTCTTGCTTTGCCGTGTCATGGACGGCCCGCCAACGGCTTACAAGCGCAACATCGACCCGGTTGCCTGCCGTTTGCGGTTCAAGGCGCACGTGGACGCGACAGCCGAACCTCGATAACGCCACACGATCCACTGCTCATGCACAAGTCCATCCCCAAGAAAGTGCATTCTGGGGTTGAGCCAGCTGTTACCCCCGTGGACCACGCAATCGATCGGTTGCAAAATAACTTTGTTCGGTTTCGGGCCTTCGGGTCGGAAGCTGGGCGAGATCAGGAAGCCTTCGGGTGGACATGTTTAGGAGGCGTTAGGGCGTGCCTTCGAGCACGATGCTAAGACTTCGCATTTGAACACTTGGAGCCTCCTTTTTATTTTGCGCGATGGTCCGTTGCACCGCCTTTATTTTTGCTCCTCAAGGTTCGAATTTAGCCCGGAGGGTTGCCCCCGGCGCCTGAGGGACGAAAAAAAGATGCCCAGCGTGATGGCTGGGCCTCATTTCAGCGTCAGAAGATGCTATCCGCGTCTATGCACTTGTACGCTGAAGTCAGCAATCGGGGGTGACTCGTCGGTCCACAAGAAGTTGTGCCGTTAATTTATAATGACAATAAGTTTATTGTTCCCGCTACTTTGCAGCAATCCACGGGGCATGCTGGGCGGCTGTGGAGCGCGCGTCAGATTCTGTGGAAAAGCGTTGTTCTGCGAATCCACCAATGGCAAACCAGCTACTAAGCGCCTCAGCATCGCGCCGATAAATTTCGAACCCGTAGCTTCCGTCTTCTCGCTGGAAAAGATCAACGCAACGGGCGCCATCGAATGTTTCCAGCGATCGCAGGACAAGGTTCCTCATGGCGATAAGCGAAGAGCCGTTGGATGATCCAACGGCCCTTGATAACTCGATATCCGCGCTAGCGCGGAGGACTTAGTCGAGCGCCTTGATATCTTCGGCAGAAGTTCGACCATCGCGACCGGGCGCAATCTCGAACTCAACCTTCTGACCTTCGCGTAGGCCCTGCAGGCCCGCAGCCTCAACTGCGGAAATATGCACGAATACATCCTTGCCGCCATCTTCGGGTTCAATGAAGCCGTATCCCTTCGTGGAGTTGAACCACTTAACTGTACCAGTAGACATAAAAATTCCTTCGAAATAAGCGTGAAACGCGTATTTGCCGCATATCTGCCATAATTGAAAGTGAAATTTTAAAAAAAAACCGGACCCCTTGCTACGTCCGGTCATGGATCCTCCAAATTTGCAGAAGGACTTATTTAACCGCTTCCGTGGCTTTGTTGAAATGTTCGTCCTTGTAGACCTCGGAGCATTCCTCGGTCTGGGAAGGCGCAAAGCAGGTCGAGTGCGCCGATGTTCCATCCCTATGCCGGCGTCACTGGGATCAGGTTCGACGGGTCAACGCAGGCAATGTGCCTGGAACTCTCAGCCCAAAAAAAATTGGGCTCCCCGTGGAATAGGTGCAATGCGCGGAGGGGACGCGTGCAGTGTCAAGGCGACTAAAGGCACGTTGGAGCGGGAAATGAAAAACCTGAATGCCTCCCGCGTCGATGCGATGTGGGCACACCCAACGTGGCGCCCGAAGCGCCCGGATATAGCTTAACAAATTAAGGTGAGTTGGCTTACTCGGTGACTTTCAATTCGCCGGCCGCCATTCGACCGTCACGTCCTGGGACGAGTTCGAATTCCACCTTCTGACCCTCCTTTAATTCGGCCAGGCCCGCTTCTTGAACGGCGGAAATATGCACGAAGGCATCCTTTCCACCATCGTCAGGCTCAATGAATCCAAAACCCTTGGTTGGATTAAACCACTTCACAGTACCACTAGGCATCTTCACTCCCTCCTCGTGTCGCCTCCCCGCGACTTGAGTTCTTAATATCGCGATAAGCGACACGCGTCTTCCGTCCGGCGAAACCGTAAATTCTGTGTCACGATTCCACGCCCCTAAACAATGGACGGACCGTGAACGGATGGCAAGGATTAAGTTCTCGGCGGTGGCGCCAGCCCCTGATTTCCCGGGCCACTTCGGCCATATCGAGGATACGGCCCATTCCTGCCCACTTGACGGTCCGGCATACCTTCCTGATCCCAATCGAACGTGAATGATGAGCGGTCTAATAGTTGGATTGATGACGGGTAATGCGGGGAGCTCACTTAGGCACGTGGCCTTTGACTATGCCCCGCGAAGGAAATGATCATGGGAATGCTATCTTTAATGTTTCGCTGTTGCTGGGCGTCCCGCGTCAGCTTAAGTTGGCGCCGTCATGAACGAACCCAATCGAACGGCTGATATTATCGTAATTGGCGCTGGAATAGCAGGCGCGTCAGTCGCGTATGAACTGGCGCATCGCGGCATGAGCGTTTGCATTGTGGAAATGGAGGCCCACCCGGGCTATCACACGACAGGGCGATCGGCAGCGACCTTTGTCGGGTGTTACGGGAATGAGGTTATTAGAGCGATTAGCGCTGCCAGTCGGACGTTCTTCGATAACCCGCCGCCGGGGTTTTGTGACCATCCTCTCTTGGCCGACCGCGGCGCACTCTACGTAGCTGGCGAAGCACAGTTGGACGACTTGGACGAATTCCTTACCGAGCCGTCGAATCTAGGCCTTCTTGAGCGTATTGATCCATTGGCGGTTCTTGAGATGGTTCCCGTCTTGAACGCGGAGGTAGTGGCCGGCGCGGCTTATGAACGTGACGCTCAGGACATTGATGCGAACGCCTTTTTGATGGGATACCTTAAGGGGTTTCGCGACGCCGGCGGGATCTTAGAGACAGGAGCTGAAGTCCGAACCCTTATCCGGCGCGCCGGCGCATGGGCAATCGATACATCAGTGGGGACTATGTCCGCCCCCATTGTTGTCAACGCCGCCGGCGCGTGGGGCGATGAGGTTGCTTATCGTGCCGGCACGCAACCAGTGGGGCTGGTGCCAAAGCGTCGAACGGCACTGACGATTGATCCCGGTGAGCCGTGTACAGATTGGCCGCTGACCATCAGCCTCGATGAAACCTGGTATTTCCGGCCGGAAGCTGGAGACCTGTTGATTTCGCCGGCGGACGAAACGCCCTCAGTGCCCTGCGATAGCCAGCCTGAAGAACTTGATATTGCCGCGTGCATTGACCAGATCGAGGGTGTGACTCGGATTAGGGTGGGGCGGCTGATCTCGAAGCGGGCAGGTTTGCGTACTTTCGTCCATGACAAGTCACCAGTGTGTGGATACGCGGATGACGTCGATGGGTTTTTTTGGCTGGTGGGGCAAGGGGGGTATGGCATTCAAACCGCACCGGCCTTGGCGGATATCGCCGCCTGTCTAGTGATTGGAGAAGACATTCCCAAAGACGTGCAGGTTCGCGGTGTGACTTTGGAAAGCTTGTCGCCGGCGCGTTTGTCGTGCGATTTTCTCTAACTGGCCGCCAGCAGATTCAGAGCGAACGTGTCACGCTGCCGGTGCCGTTATGAGTGAACATTCCCATCGCGATTATTGATGCCAGGGCCCTTGCCGGCAATGCTGATGAGCAAGAATGGGTCTTTCGTCCTCCATTTCGCGTAGTCGCGCCAGGTATCGGCTTGCGACGGGATTGTCGCGCGGCGCGACGGACTTGAGGTGATTGTGGTTGACGTTGTTCCGCCGGACCTGTGCTGCATAACCAAACCAGCCATAAAGGCAACAGCGACAATAATCCCGCCAGTTCCAACAGTGCTGCATAGAAAATCGTATCCGGCCAGCCCTGCATAAAAGCGCTCAGCATCAAGCTGGGGGCACCCAAGTTGAACAATCCGACTCAAAGGAGCAGCAGATAATGATGCACGGGCCCATTCTTCAATAAAATACCGTGCAGCGATAGATAATGGTGTATGTTTAGTGCGGCGTTAGGCCAATTCAATTCGCTCGCGCAAGGAGTTTGCCGCGGGACCGGCGTTGGGGGCCCGAGCGCAATAGGTTCTAAAAATGTCTGGGAAGCGGATATTCGCATGAGGCCGGGTCCTCGCCTTATGGCCTGTCAGGAACTTCTTGATGAAATCTGGGGGGGCACATCGCCGCCGGATGTTGTCATAGATACCTATTTCCGTCGACGCCGTTACGCGGGGAGTGGAGATCGCCGAGCCATCAAAGACCGAATCTACAACATCCTCCGTCGGCGCGCGAAACTCGATTGGTGGATTGCACGCATAGGCATTGGATTGTCGCCGTCGGCGAGGACCCGCCTCATTGCAGACCTCGCAATGTCGGATCGGTCGGCACCCGAGCAGATTGCCAGCTGGTTTTCCGGGGCCAAACATTTTCCATCGGCTTTGGATAGCCTGGAGTGTGAATTGGCGGATGCCCTATACGGACGGCCGTTGATGCACCCAGACATGCCGCGCCCGGTTGCCTTCGAATATCCGGCATGGATGGACCGGTCGCTGAGCGCACTGTGGGGCGATCGCCTGGAAGAGGAGATTGCCGGGCTCAACGAGCGCGCGCCGGTCGATCTTCGGGTCAACACGCTGAAAACCTCGCGGGAGGCCGCGCAGACCGCGTTGTCGGAGGTCTGTATCGAGGCGCATCCCACGCCATTTTCTCCCTTGGGGTTGCGGGTCGACGGGCACCCCCGGTTGGGAGGAACCGCGGCCTTTAAAAAGGGGTTGGTGGAGATCCAGGATGAGGGATCGCAACTTCTCTCGTTCCTTGTCGGTGCTGGCCCGGGCATGATCGTGGTTGACTACTGCGCCGGAGCGGGGGGCAAGACCCTTGCGATGGCGGCGACCATGGGGCGTGAAGGCGCGCTGGCTGGAGAGCTTTATGCCTGTGACATCTCGGCAAAACGCATGGAACCCTTGCAGAGCCGAATTAAGCGCGCTGGCGCGTTTCGGGTAAAGCGCCAGACGATCGCCGCAACCGATGACAACTGGGTGGCGGAAAATGCGGGCCGTGTGGATCGGGTCCTAGCGGACGTACCTTGCACTGGAACGGGCACATGGCGGCGCGAAGTCAATGCTAAATGGCGTTATCAGCCGGCGGATCTGGATGCCCTCTGCGAGGACCAGAGGTCTATTCTGGGTGCCGCTTCCACATTGGTGAAAACTGGTGGTCGCCTAGTCTACGCAACTTGCTCGCTTTTGCAGGAGGAGAACGAGCAGCAGGTTACTTGGTTCTTGGCGAATTTTCCTAATTTTAGCGCTCTTTCCATTGACCAGGTATGGCGTGAAACCATCGGCGGTCGGCCGCCGCCGGCTGGGCCCGGGTTGCGCCTCAGTCCGGCTTCTACGGGGACTGATGGCTTCTTTTGCGCCGTACTGGAACGTCAGAATTGAACGCTTTTTCCCTTAAGCCCTTGCAATTGGTTGGGTTTTAGAATAGTGTCCTCATTCCATTTCCGGGCCATGCATAACGGTCCAGGGAAAGCGCAAGGTTCCCTAACAGGTCTATCCGCGGACGGATTTCTGGGTAGTCAGGGACTTTAGAAAGTGGACTTAAAACGGTCAAAAAGGAGCGATACGATCGGTATCGGGAGGAATTGCATGTCGTCTAGAAGTAACAACAACAAAAAGCCCGAGCCGGACCGCCCGCCCGTCCGCAAGGCGCGAAAATGTCTGATGTGCGGGAAGGATTTTGTCTCTAGCCACGTTGGTGAGCGTGTGTGCACCAACTGTAAAAGCACAGCCGCCTGGCGCGAAGGCAGCTACGCTGCGTAGTTTGTGATTTTGGAGCGCCGCGGGTTATTCCCGTGGCGTCTCCGAGCCCTTAAATTTTAATAATCTTTGGCTGTTTCGGCGACTTTATTGTTGTGCGACTCGATGGATGTTGCCGGTCACTGCGCGTCAAACGAAGGCATTGCACAGTGATGGTTGCCAGTCTGGTAACTAAGTCATAGAAGATTTCTATGCGAACCGATTTTATCCATCAACGCGGCCTTTCTCAGATGCTAACCTTCAGGCGATTGAGAAGATGACGCGCGCAATCAAGGTGGATTGGGACGCGGCACCCACGGAAATCGTGAAGACGTTGGCGGCGCAGGCGACGCGCCTGGAAACGCCCTGCGGCGATGGCGCCATGGTCTGGCATCGCTGGGATGGTCCGGCCGGGCGGCCGCCGGCTGTGTTATTGCACGGCGGTTGGGGGGCGTGGACCCACTGGATAAAGACCATTCCGGCTCTGGCACTGGATCGAACCCTTCTCGTGGCAGATTTGCCCGGCATGGGCGATTCCGCGGATGCACCCGAACCGCATACCGCCGAGAGCCTCTCGAATATTATCGGGGACGGCGTGGAAGCTCTGCTACCTGGTGGGGCGCCATATCATGCCGTCTGTTTCTCCTTTGGCGGGGTCATGGGCGCCTGGATGGCGGCACGACACGGCGAACGTTGCCGAAGCCTAACCTTGACCGGCGCCGCTGGGTTTGGCGACCTGCATTTCGTGGTGACGGGGATTACGGTGCCTGACCCCTCCTGGGACCACGATCGGATCGATGCGGTTCACTGGGAGAACTTGAGACTGTTAATGTTCGCGGATACGGAGGGTATCGATCCGTTGGCGTTGCATGTCCATCGGCAAAACATTTCCCGCGGCCGTATTCGGACTCGCCGGATTTCCCTGTCTGATGGCTTGTTGCAGGCTTTACCTCGCGTGGTTTCGCCGATTGGAGGCATATGGGGGAGCGCCGATTCCACGGGTGGCGGCGTGTGCGACATCCTCAAGCGACGCGATATTCTGCGAACCTATCAACCCGACTGCCCTTTTGATATTATTGACGACATCGGACATTGGGTGATGTACGAGGCTCCGGACATCTATTTGGACGCTCTTCGCCGACATTTGGCGGTGCATGAGGAACCTTTGGAATGAAAGCCGCAAAAACCCTTCCCATCACATCATGGTTAGCCGGCGACGCAAGGACTTCGGGATCAGTCCTGATGAATTGCGCCGTGTCTTGCACTGCCGGTAGGGGTCACTTCATGGGAGAGAAGTGTGTGGGGCTCAAGATTTTGTTGACCTGAACCTCGAGCATCCCGGCGGTTTTTTCCTTGTAAATGGCCCATTCCGGATCAGCATCACGACGGGCACGTCGTTCCTCCATGTCGGCCAGGCTTTCGTAGCCCCAAAGATGGATGACTTCGTTGACTGGGCCGATCGCCGTATTGAAGTAGGCAAGCAGATTGCCGAGATGACGTAGCTGGATCGGAAGTCCCACCTCCTCGAACGTCTTCAAATAGACCTTTTCCATGCCGTGCCTGATTTGGTAAGTACGATGGTCAATGATCATGAGTTCCACCTAGAATACGTATGTGGCCATATCTCTGGTAACAATGGAATAGTTCCGCGTAACCTCAATGAATCATAGCCGCTCATAGGGCAGGTGATAATCTGCGAGTGGTGACCCGCTGAACGCACCGCGATGTCTTTTCTTGAATAAAGAAGCAAGACCAGTGACCAAATAATATCAATGACACCTATCGACGCCTGTGCACCGCTTGACGTTATTGGACGGCAGAAAAGGCGGTCGGCTTCAGGATCGTATTGGAAAGTGATTCGAGAATTTGTCCGTTTTTCTCAGTCCTGGCCTTGGCTTCTAACCATTCTGGGTCGGTGGCGAAGGCGGTCCACCTTTCTTCGCGTTCGGCTAGTGATTCCCATTGTAGAAGATAGTAGAGGTCATTGGCATTGGGACCAATTTCCGTGGTCCAAAATCCCGCCTGGCGGATTCCGTGTTTTTCCCAAAGCTTCAGGGTGATCGTGTCGAAACGGTTCAATAGGTCTGGTAGGCGTCCTGTGATGCAATGGTAAATGCGCAATTCGTACAGCACAGTTGTTCTCCTCTGAATGCGATACGCTGACACAAAAGATAGCAGAGCCGCCGAAGGGCTCAACGACAATGTGCGGGTTTCTGCTCTGCCAATTCTGGCCCGTTTCCATAGAATGCGTCCGGAAGCAGGACCGTCATGATTGTTGTCATATTCGAAATGGGACCGATCTTAGAGAAAGCCGAACGATGCTTTGATCTGGCCGGCATTTTTAGACTGGAGTTGGAGAGGGTCGACGGGTTGATTTCTGTGGAAAGGTTGCAGAGCTTGAACACGTAGGGCAAGTATCTGTCCCTCTCGTTCTGATACGAACAAGCGGTCGTTGAAACCTGGCTCCGCCATGCCGGTCACGGCGACGCCCAAGCCCAGGGGCGAGCCGATAGTTCAAGAATTGCCGCATCTGGGGCGCCAATGTGTTTCGGGATTACGACATGGCTTCGGGACATTCGGATGTATGAGGGCGGCGTTCGCGCATCTTTACTCGTCCGCCCTGTTTTGGCCGTGGTCGCGCTTTAAGGGCGCGTGTAAGGTGGAAGGCGCAGTGATTATCGATCTCCATGAATTCCCAAGCGTCTATCAGGACGAATGGAACCGGGCGGAAGTGGATTTGCCGACCCAGTCCATCGACTATGGCGATTCTGAAATTATGCGATTGATCGAACGCGGTGTGTGCTTTTTCGGTTCGGCTTAGGACCGCTCGCCATAGTTCGGCGCTTCGCGCGTGATAGTCACGTCGTGGACGTGGCTTTCACGAAGCCCTGCGCTGGTAATGCGCCGAAATTCCGAATTGTTGCGCAGCGCGTCAATGGTATTTGAGCCCGTGTAGCCCATGGAGGCCCGCAGGCCGCCAACCAACTGGTGAATGATTGTGCCGATGGGCCCTTTGTAGGGAACCCGGCCCTCAATGCCCTCCGGGACCAGTTTCAGATTGTCGGAAACCTCTTCCTGGAAGTACCGGTCAGCAGAACCGCGCGCCATAGCGCCGATGGACCCCATGCCTCGGTAGGATTTGTAGGATCGGCCTTGGTAGAGGAAGACCTCGCCCGGGCTTTCGTCCGTGCCAGCGAACAGCGACCCGATCATCACGCATTCGGCGCCCGCCGCGATGGCCTTGGCGATGTCACCGGAATACTTGATGCCGCCGTCGGCGATGCAGGGAATATCCGCTTTGTTGCAGACATCGGCGACTTCCATGATAGCCGTGAGTTGTGGCATGCCGACACCGGCGACCATTCGAGTGGTGCAAATGGTCCCCGGGCCGATTCCCACCTTCACACAATCGGCGCCGGCATCGATCATCGC
>DFRF01000014.1 GCA_002378125.1 Rhodospirillaceae bacterium UBA3470
CTCGCGAGGCCGAGTTAGGCGAGGCCTTAACCAAACGCATCGCCGAAAGCGAAGCGAGCATTTCCGCGGCCATGGATGAGGCCATCGCCAACATCCGTGACGTGGCCACCGAGGTCTCGTTGAGCGCCGCTGAACGACTAACCGGCGAGGCGCCCAGCACCGATGCTGCCAGCACCGCCGTCGACACCGCCATCAAGGCCCGCGGGTAAGGAGACCCAGACATGTTCCAAGATCCCACATTCTGGGTGCTTGTCGCCTTCATCGGGTTCGTCGGGGTCCTCGTCTATTTAAAGGTTCCAGGTATGGTCACCAAGGGGCTGGACGCCCGCGCCGATAAGATCAAGACCGACCTGGAGGACGCCGATGCCCTCTTGAAGGAGGCCCAGGATCTTCTGGCCTCCTATCAAAAGAAGCAACGTGAAGCCGCCGACGAAGCCCAGGAGATCAAGGCCCGGGCCAAGGAAGAAGGGAAACGCATTGTCGAGCGCGGTCGCGCGCGGCTCGAGGACTCGCTGCAACGCCGCGAGAAACTGGCCATGGACCGGATTACTCAGGCGGAAGCCTCCGCGCTCGATGAAATCCGGGCTCGTACCGTGGACATCGCGCTGGACGCAACCCGCGATCTGCTAGCCGACAACTTGTCCGATCACAAGGCGAACGCCATGTTGGATGATGCCATCAAAGAATTGCCAGGCCGCCTGAACTGAGGCAGACCAACGAGTTTCTGCAGTCACGGAAGACACGCGTGTTCGGGGTCGGGGAGGCCTTTTTTTGCCCGCAACTATCATCGGTCTCCGATCGCGGAACTCGTGGTCGCCCGATGCGCGCAACGGTTTAGACTTGGCCGGAAATGACGTGAATGCGGTGATAGCCGAAGCGAAGCCGAACTATCGATCCTGTGAATATGTTCAACCTCAATGTGCCCAGCTAAATGCAGTGGCTCCATATCGCCTGCGCCACCGATTGGTTGTAGCTTTCCGGCCAGGCCAGCGTGTGCACGGATGGCTCCCTTCCAGTGGCCATCGACGACCAGTGCGCGCAGTCGCGATCATCGGGTGCCGACATGTTCGATACCACCGGCTTGGGTTACGCCCTGCTTAGCTTCAACAGTGACAACGAAGCTTAGGCCGCCTTCACCGCTGCCGCGGCAGCCCAAGACCTACTGTTCACGATGATCGGGGATACCTCCGAAGGCGCCCGCGACGCCTATGACGCGTTCTACGTGCTAGTTCGGCCCGACCTATTCGTCGCATGGGCCAGCGACACCCTGGAGGCGAAATCAGACATCATTCTGGCACGTACCTTAGGCAGCTAGAGCTGAAATCCATGATGCTTGTCAAACCGGATGCTGCAATGCAACGTCCGACTTTTGATTCTAGAGGTGAGGGAAGGTCAGGTTATGCATAAACCGCCGAAGAAATTCTTTGAAACGCTGGCGATCGGCGCGCCAACGCCATATCGCGAAATTCCGACCACGTTGGAACGGATGATCCATTTCTTCCCACCCCATGTGGAGAAAATGCGCGCTAAGGTGCCGGACATGGTAGCCGAGGTGGATGTGCTCCTCGGTAACCTGGAGGATGCAATTCCAGTAAACGCCAAGGACGCGGCCCGCGCCGGTCTCGTCGAGGTGGTTAAGACTGTCGACTTCGGCGATACAGGATTGTGGACCCGGGTCAATTCCCTAAATTCACCGTGGTTCCTCAACGACGTGACCGAGGTCGTGGCGGCGGCCAGCGACAAACTCGACGTTGTCATGCTGCCGAAGGTAGAAGGGGCGTGGGATATCCATTACCTAGACCAGTTACTTGCGCAACTGGCGGCTAAGCACAAAATTTCGAAACCGATCATGATCCACGCCATCCTAGAGACAGCGCTGGGTGTTGAGAACGTAGCCGCCATCGCCAGCGCCAGTCCCCGCATGCACGGTATGAGCCTCGGGCCCGCCGATCTAGCCGCCTCGCGTGGTATGAAGACGACCCGAGTTGGCGGCGGGCACCCTTACTACGGTGTTTTGGAGGACCTTCGCGAGGACGAGTTCACGCGCGTGCTTTACCAGCAAGACCTATGGCACTATACGGTGGCGCGCATGGTCGACGCCTGCCAAAGCTATGGGATTAAGCCCTTCTACGGCCCGTTCGGAGATTTTACCGACGACGCGGCCTGCGAAGCGCAATTCCGCAACGCCTTCCTCATGGGCTGCGTGGGCGCCTGGACACTGCACCCAAAACAGATCGACATCGCCAAGCGTGTGTTTGTGCCTGATCCGGAAGAAGCGAAGTTTGCCTTCCGCATCCTGGAAGCTATGCCTGATGGCACCGGGGCTGTGATGATCGACGGTAAGATGCAGGACGATGCTACCTGGAAACAAGCCAAGGTCATTGTCGATCTGGCCAGAATGGTCGCTGCCAAAGATCCGGACATGGCCGCGGTATATGGACTATGACGAAAGACATCCTCACCGTTGGCCATTCTGACCCACTGCTAAAGGTTCAACAAGGCGTGCTTCTGTTCGTCTTTAAGCAAATGCAGGAAAAATCACCACTGTCGTCAATCTTCAAATCTTAAGTAACTCTATTACCTTCGCCAGCAGACATGTGCCACCACATACCGCCCATGCGAAGCACAAAATCGTGACGGTTCTCGTCAAACTATTTTACCCCGCCGCTTGCCCGTTCCGGGCTTTTTCGCTACCACTCTCAACCTTATTCGCCGTTGCGCTAACGCCAATCTGCGCGGGGTGTTCCGTTGTCCGTCATCAGCCCTGGATTGACACGTAAAGATGGTATCAAACAACCGCGAAAGCGCCCTTTTGCCCGCTGGAATCACCGATGGCTTACCACCGGATGCGGAAGATGAGGCCGAAGTTTTGGAACAAGTCATGAAAATTCTGGCGGCCCATGGCTACGATCGCATCAAACCGCCACTGATCGAATTCGAAGAAAGTCTCGTTCGAGGGCTAGGTATGGCGGTCACGCACCAGACCTTCCGGTTGATGGACCCGGTATCGCAGCGCATGATGGGACTGCGGGCGGATATGACGCCGCAGGTCGCCCGAATCGCTGCCTCCCGGCTGTCGCAGGCGCCCAGGCCCCTGCGGTTGAGCTACGCCGGCCAGGTCGTTCGGGTCAAAGGCTCCCAACTCCGCGCCGAACGCCAGTTCACCCAAGTTGGCGCTGAGATTATCGGCTCCGCAAACCCGGCCGCCGATGCGGAAACCATCTGCCTAGCGGCGGAATCCTTGATCGCGCTCGGAATTGACGGACTGTCCGTCGACCTCGGCATGCCGTCGCTCATTGCCGCCGTGTACGCCAACAGCAATTTGACCGATGAACAATTCCGTCTGCTACGCGAAGCGCTGGATCGCAAGGACACGGCTACTGTGCAAGCGTTGGCAGACGAAATCGGGGAAGGAACGGCGGCAACGCTGTTGGCCCTCATGAACGCCACAGGGCCCGTGGAAGCCGCCTTGCAATACCTCTCAAAGGTCGATTTACCCCTAGCAGCGGCCGCTTGCCGCAGCGAATTTGAAGACGTCGTCGCAACCATCATGGTGCGAAATCCAGACCTCTGCCTGACCATCGACACGATAGAGAACCGGGGCTTTGAGTACCACACGGGGATCACCTACACGCTTTTCGCCCGTGGAGTGCGCGGCGAACTGGGCCGTGGTGGCCGTTATCCAGCACCTGTCGCCAACGGCACCGAACCGGCGACGGGGTTCTCCCTATTTATGGATACGGTTCTGCGCGCCATAGAACGCCAGACGGTGCCGGACCGTCTTTTCGTGCCGCACGGGACAGACCCGGAACGAGCCCGCCATTGGCGCGCGGAGGGATGGATCGTTGTTGAGGGCCTGGAATTCGCGTCTGACGCCGCGGTTGAGGCCCGACGACTTAACTGCAGCCACCTAGTCGCCGCCGACAGAATTCAAAATCTCAAGCCAAAGGACGGAGAGTAACCATGGCAAACGTAGTGGTCGTCGGTGCCCAATGGGGGGACGAAGGCAAAGGCAAGATCGTAGATTGGCTCTCGGAGCGCGCAGACGCCGTTGTCCGCTTCCAAGGCGGACACAATGCTGGCCATACCCTGGTTATCGACGGCATCACCTACAAGCTTAGCCTTTTGCCCTCCGGTATCGTTCGGCCAAAAAAGTTGTCGTTCATCGGTAACGGCGTAGTCATCGATCCTTGGGCCCTCATTTCCGAGATAGAGACCGTGCGCGAGCAAGGCGTTGAGATCGGGCCGGATAATCTTCGCATTTCCGAAAGCGCGGTGTTGATCCTGCCGCTTCACCGGAACCTGGACCTGGCTCGGGAAAAGGCAGCCGGCAAGGGCAAGATCGGCACCACAGGCCGCGGCATCGGCCCTGCCTACGAAGACAAAACGGCGCGGCGTGCCATCCGCATCGGTGACCTTTCTGAGATCGAGACCCTTGGCGACAAGATGGACCGGCTGCTTTTTCACCACAATGCGCTCCTCAAGGGCATGGATATGGTACCCATCGACCGCAACGGCCTAATGGCCGAGTTGGAAGAAATCGCGCCAAAGATCGTCCCCTACACGGGGGTCGTTTGGCAAGAGTTGGACCAGGCGCGTCGGCGCGGTGATCGTATCCTCTATGAAGGCGCGCAGGGCGCCATGCTGGATATCGATCACGGCACCTACCCGTTTGTGACGTCGTCCAATACTGTCTCCGCACAAGCCGCGATTGGATCTGGACAGGGTCCGGGCACCATCGACTATATCCTCGGAATCTGCAAAGCCTATACAACGCGCGTGGGCGAAGGCCCCTTCCCTACGGAGCAAGAGAACGATATCGGACGTCTTCTGGGAGAACGGGGCCACGAGTTCGGTACGGTCACTGGACGAGCCCGACGGTGCGGTTGGTTCGACGCGGTCATGGTCCGCCAGGCGGTGAAGGTCAACGGGATCGACGGGGTCGCCCTGACCAAGTTGGACGTCCTCGACGGCATTGAGGAGCTAAAGGTTTGCGTCGGCTACAAAATCGACGGCGAGGACGTCGACCACCTACCCGCATCCACAGTCCTGCAGTCTCGGGTCGAACCCGTCTACAATACCGTCGAGGGATGGTCCGACAGCACGCAGGGCGCACGCACATGGCAGGATCTGCCGGCGAGCGCCGTCAAATATGTCCGCTACATCGAGGAATTGATTGAGGCGCCCGTGTCCCTGTTATCGACCAGTCCCGAGCGCAACGATACGGTCCTTGTCCACGATCCGTTCGCCGATTAAGCGTCGAAACTTGGCATTCTCTCCCCGATCATTCGCTAATTGTATCAAAATTCATTGGGGGGTATAGTCAGGTTTGGCCTTCGTCGATACACCGTCGGCGGAACCATACCATATGCTCACGGGTGTTACACCCACGGGAGCGAACCATGGCAGAATTGCCTTTGGAAACCGAAGAAACGGCCTCGGATCTACCTGAAGGATTGATCCCGCCAGAAATTGGAGACGACGGCGATGCGGAACCCGTAGAAACGCTGCAGGGTCAGGTTGCGCCAGCGTCATACGGTCCTGTGGTGCTGCGCGAGAGGTATCTGATTGATCCCGGCAAACCCATCGTGGAATTAGACACACCATCGGCCAAGGCATACGTGGTCGAAGATGGCCGCGATTTGAGTAGTCAGCTCTATGGCCTCGTCTGCACCCCAGGGCTCCCTGTCCGCCTCAACGATATCAAGGCCCTCAAGATCGGCCATATCGACAATATCCTGCCCATAATCGACTGGGATTCCATATACTGGCCGGCGCTAGGACAGAAGACGGTAGTAGTAGTCTTCGTCCGCCCTTTGGGCGGCCGAGTCACGGATAAGCTGGCCCAAAAAGAAATCAAGATCAACGAGTACGACATGCCTCAGCGCGTCATTGCCCCCCTGGCGGACGCCCTGGAGAAACTATCCAATATGGACCAGGCCTATCGCGCGATCCGTCCGGACAACTTGCTTTTCCTCGATGAGCGCATGGAAGAGATTGTGCTGGGCCCACATGTGACCGCACCTGCCGGCTATGACCAACCAGTGTTGCTGGAACCCCTCGATCGCGCCATGGCCCAGTCCGCCGGGCGCGGCATCGGCGACGCGCGAGATGATATCTACGCCTTGGGCGTGACGATCGTACTTCTGCTACTCGGCTACAACCCGGTTGCCAAGATGAAGGATGACGAGCTTCTCAAGGCCCGACTCGAGCACGGCAGCTACATGACGATTTGTGGCAGTGCTCGCATTCCGATGCAGCTGATCGAACCGCTTCGTGGCATGCTCGCCGACGACGCGTCGGAACGTTGGGATTTTAATGAGATCAGTAACTGGCTGACGGGCCAGAAAATCAATCACCTGAAGAAACGGCTACCAGACCGATCGGAGACCTACTTCAAGTTCCGCAGCATGAAACATTATTCCGCGCAATCTCTAGCCTGGCATTTCGCTAAACATCCCAATGACGCCGTCATGGCTATCAACACCGAAGAGTTTCAAATCTGGATGACGCGCGGCCTGGACGAACCCGAGAAGGCCGAGGCTATTTACAGCGCCGTCCATGCTGTGAAGTTCAACGCCGATAGTTACCAGGGGACTGACGACTACCTGGTCGCCCAGGCCACGGCGATCATGGATCCACATGGGCCTATTCGTTACAAAGGTTTAGCTTTCATGCCGGACGGCTACGGCGCCATGCTGGCGTCGGAGTGGATCCGCAACAGCAATCAACAACCCGCCGGCGAAGTGCTCTCTCATGACATCTGTGCACTCTGGTATGACGCCCAACCGAAGATGACGAAAGAGCTTTTAGATTCCCAAATGGTTATTAATCAACTGCGGAGTGTGTTGGCCATTCGCGATCCCGGCTATGGGCTTGAACGCGTACTATATGAGGGCAATCCAGGAATTAGTTGCCAAAGCCCATATGTGGCGAAGGACGGCGTTGTGTTGATCGAACATCTTTTACCGGCCTTGGACAACGCCGCGAACAGCGTCGACACCTCGGTGCAGCCCGTCGACGGGCACGTCGCAGCCTTCGTAGCCGCTCGGTTCGACGAAGATATCCAGCCGCACCTTAAGGCCATGGCGTCAGGAAAGGCCGACACTTCCATTCTCGGCACGCTCAGCTTGCTGGCATTCATGCAATCGACGTTGCGAACACCCGACGTCCTCGGCCTGTCGAGTTGGATAGGCGGTCTGTTGGGACCGGCCATCAACGCCTATCATAACCGCCAGACCCGCGAGGAGCTGGAGCGCGATATCCCGCGCCTCGTTCGAAAGGGCAGTCTGCCAGAACTAGTCAATCTCATCAATGACCCAGCCAAGCGCCAAGAGGATAAGGAGGGCTTCACCGCGTGCTGCGCCGAATGGCTGGACGCGGAGGTGGAAATACGTGACATCGAAGACGCTGGCGAAGAACGCCTAAATAAGGCCGAACAGTCCGGCCAACAGGCCGCCGCCATGATTTCTATCTTCATCGCCCTCACCGTTATCACGGTGTTGATCATAGCGGAAATTTTGTAGGCGGAGCGCGGGCAGTGGCCATGTCCAATACATCTGAAGGTCTCAACTGGAATCTTATCCTCGGGATTGGTCTTGTTCTGATGCTGTTAACCGCATTCTCGCTACCGTCGCTGGTCGTCTTTTCGGTGGGGCTCTTGCCGACCGGGGTCGCGTTGATCATTGATCGCAGCGACCAGAGAACGGGCACCTTCTGCGTCGGTGGCATGAACCTATGTGGGGTTTTTCCTTATGTTATGAAGTTGTGGACCGGTAAGCACACGCTGACCGCGGCCATGGAAATCATTTCCGATGTCTTATCCTTGCTGATCATGTACGGGGCGGCTGGGTTTGGCTGGATGATATTTCTCACCATCCCGCCTGTCATCGCGACGTTCCTGTCGATCATAGCGCAAACCCGCGTCAAGGTTCTGCGGGCGACACAACAAGAGATCATAGTTGCGTGGGGGCCGGAAGTCGCCAACGCCAAGCAGACGGATACCGATAGAGATGCTTCGAGCTCCAACGAAGGCTGACGGGTGCGGCAATGTGTCGGCCCCGGAACTAGTGCCCTGTATGCTCCGAAATCATCGAATTTTTCACGGACTTGCACAACTTCTCGAAGGCCCGAACCTCGATCTGCCGTACCCGTTCACGAGAAATGCCGAAGTGATCGCTAAGGTTTTGTAGCGTCGCCGGTGTTTCTTTCATCCGGCGCTCCTTAATAATGTGCCTTTCGCGTTGAGACAGCCCTCTCATGGCCTTGGTCAACAAATAGCGCTGCTGAACCAATTGCTGATGATTCGACAGCAGGTACTCCTGATCTGCATATTCGGATTTGAGACGGTCCTGCCATTCGCCATCACCCTCGTCGCTAAGTGGCGCGTTCAGGGAGTGGTCCGGGCCATGCATGCGCCGGTTCATACTGACGACATCGGCTTCTGAAACATTTAGACGCACGGCGATTTCGCTCACGTGTTCGGGGCGCAGGTCGCCGTCCTCGATGGCCTTCAGCTGACCCTTCAACCTCCGGAGATTGAAGAACAGTTTTTTCTGCGATGCCGTGGTGCCCATTTTTACCAACGACCAAGAACGCAAAATGTATTCCTGAATGGATGCGCGAATCCACCACATGGCATAAGTAGCCAACCGAAAACCCCGATCTGGGTCAAATCGACGCACCGCCTGCATCATGCCGATATTGCCCTCAGCGATCAGATCGCCAACGGGAAGACCGTAACCGCGGTACCCCATAGCGATCTTGACGACTAACCGCAGGTGGCTGGTCACCAGTCTCTCGAGCGCCACGGTGTTCTGATCGTCACGCCATTGCCAACCAAGCTCCACCTCTTCTGACACCTCAAGCATCGGGTAGTTTCGGACCCTCTGCAAATATCGACTGAGGTTGTTATCGGGAGAAAGATCAATACTGGAAGTTTTCGCCGCCATGTTTATTGCCTCCCTCCAAACGTTCTATAATGGCGGCTCCACTTAGCAAGATGTCCGACCATGTATATTCAGGAGAAGTCATAATAACCCACTAAAATTGTCAAGAATAGAATAATCTTAGAAAGGATCAAAATTGTGGAATAATGTCGTGGTTTTGCTAAATTTCTGTGATGAAAACAGTAATGGTCTTAGAGTTACGGGATGCATAAAACCAAGTATTCTCGCATGAAGAATTTGACCTGTTACGTTAGCAAGTTCA
>DFRF01000003.1 GCA_002378125.1 Rhodospirillaceae bacterium UBA3470
GATCAGGCTTTCGCCCATTGTCCAATATTCCCCACTGCTGCCTCCCGTAGGAGTCTGGCCCGTGTTCCAGTGCCAGTGTGGCTGATCATCCTCTCAGACCAGCTACAGATCGTCGCCTTGGTGAGCCGTTACCTCACCAACAAGCTAATCTGACGCGGGCTTATCCAAGAGCGGCCGAAGCCTTTCCCCCTTAGGGTGTATGCGGTATTAGCGTTCGTTTCCAAACGTTATTCCTCACTCCTGGGCAAATTCCCACGTGTTACTCACCCGTCCGCCACTAAGGTGACCGGAGCAAGCTCCGGGCCTTCGTTCGACTTGCATGTGTTAGGCCTGCCGCCAGCGTTCGTTCTGAGCCAGGATCAAACTCTCAAGTTGATTTCCCATATTCCAAAATCTGTTCTATTAAAGAACGTCATTCACCGGGAAGAAACAAGAGCTCCATCTGCACATTACTAGCTGACACTTACACAAAGTAAGTATCTATCCGATACCTGACCAAAGTCAGTTATCGGCGTAGAACGTCACTAAGATGCACAGACAAAGTTTGATCGTCAAACAACGCCAAACGCCGTCCACGCATCCCTTCATTTACGTATTCAAAATTTAAAATAGCGCGCTACAGGGGTCGCGGCGACGCCGTGAGTCCCGCAGCGGAGGGCGGTTTATACGAGGTCCCTTCCTGGGTGTCAAACCGTTTATGTCGATTATTTTACATTTTTTCGGATCCCGTGAACTGCCAACAACCATCCCTTAATCTTTGTCTCATACAATTGATTCTATTATGAAAATTTCCAATGGCCCTTGACATGCCAGGTGCTTGCAGACATCGTCCGGTACTAGTCAGGAATTGTATAGATTACAAAAGTTTTTGGTCAAACATGCTTTTAAGAGGAACCGGAATAATTGTCGGGTTGATCGCCTCATTCATCCTGTGTGGCAGCTATATGCTTGGCAGTTCGGTGGCCCGCGATACAGCAATCAAGGCCGCGTCTACCCCACCAGAATCCACCTTGGCGCTCGCCCCCCTATCGCTGGGGAACCCATTCGCGGCCAAAGGCCCGGAGACATCTCCGCCACTGTTTTCGCAGACGCATATCGAACCGGGGGCGGCTCCACGGAATCCGGTGATCGAACAAACATTCAAGGTACGCAAGGGCGATACCCTGGCCACTGTTCTTGGCCGGGCAGGCGTCAGCCGCGGCGACGCCCATGCCGCGACGAAGGCATTTGCGAAGAAACATGACCCGCGTTATATCCGCGTCGGTCAGGAATTGAAAATTCGCTTCAAGGTCGCAGCGAAAGACGTGCTTTCGGACGGCACAGATTTGGGCACCTTCGACGGCTTCCATTATACGCCCGCCTTCGACAAGGAAGTGCGCGTGGCTCGCGGCCGAGAAGAATCCTTCGACGCCTCGGTGGTCGATCGACCAGTGACGCGCCATGTATCGCGCTTAGAAGGCATCATACAGTCCAGCCTCTATGTAGCTGGCAAGAAGACCGGCCTTCCGTCAGCGACCTTGGCCGAACTGATCCGGGCCTATTCCTGGGATGTCGATTTTCAGCGCGGCATTCGGAGGGGCGACAAGTTCGAGGTCATGTTTAGCTTCATCCGAAATGACGAAGGTAAAATCGTGCGCAGCGACGAAATCCTGTTCGCGAGACTCACTTTGCAAGGTCAGTACAGGGCTATCTACCGCTTCGAAGATGGCCAGGGCGGCTTCGAATACTTCGACGAGAAAGGTAACTCCGCCCAGAAGGCGCTCATGCGCACGCCCATCGATGGCGGGCGACTGAGCTCTGGGTTCGGTCGACGGCGCCATCCCATCCTCGGATACACCAAAATGCACCGGGGCGTCGATTTCGCTGCTCCGAGGGGCACGCCCATCTACGCCGCTGGCAACGGCATAGTGGAGATGGCGCAACGCAACGGCGGTTACGGCAAGTATGTGCGCATCCGTCACAACGGCACTTACAAGACAGCATACGCCCACATGTCGCGCTACGGCCGCGGCATCCGGAAGGGAAAGCGTGTCCACCAAGGCCAGATCATCGGTTACGTCGGTTCCACCGGTCGCTCCACAGGCAATCACCTGCATTATGAGATTCTGCGCAACGGTCATCAGCGCAATCCCATGCGCATAAAAATGCCGTCTGGCCGCAAACTCATTGATAAAGAATTGACGCGCTTTCACGCGGTCCGGAAGGCACTGGATATCCGCTATGCGTCCTTGTTCAAGGGACGGACTACTCAGGTCTCGTCGGCTAACTGAGCGCGCTTAAACTCCATTTCGAGGAAACGGGTACCGGGCCATTGGGAGCGGTGATCCTACACGGCCTATTCGGTATGGGTCGAAATTGGGCAACCATCGCCAAGGCCCTGAGCGAAACGTACCGGGTCCTTACCCTTGATCTTCGAAACCACGGTGCATCCCCCTGGGACGATGTCATGGACTATCCGCTCATGGCCGGTGACGTGGCGAAACTGATAGAAACCCAGTTCGCTGGTCCCGTCGCCGTCATTGGGCATTCCATGGGCGGCAAGGCGGCCATGGCCTTGGCCTGTGAACGGCCAAGCCTCGTAGAACGGCTTTGTGTCGTCGATATTGCGCCGGTCTCATATGACCACAGCTTTGATGCCCACCTGAACGCCATGGTCAACATGAATACCAAAGCGCTGACTCGCCGTACCGATGCCGAAGCCATCATTGCCAAGGCCATCGATGACCACCCCACTGCCCAGTTCCTTAGCCGGAACCTGAAGCGGGCCGATGACGGTCATGGCCTCGAATGGCAGATCAACATCGCCGCCATCGCCGCCAACATAGACGACATTATCAACTTCCCCACGTTCCAGGCTAACCATGCCTACGAGGCTCCCACTCTATTCCTCTTGGGCGGCACGTCGAACTACGTGCAGTCCTCTCACATGGGTGAGATTGAACGCCTGTTCCCAAATTCGAAGACGGAAGTTATCCCCGGCGCCGGTCATTGGTTGCAAGCCGAGAAACCAGCCGAGGTGACGGCGGCACTATGCACTTTCTTGGAAGTTTGATGCCACCTCCACTGTTGCTTCCCCATTGAAGGTGAGGCCGTCCTTGTTGGCCGAGACCTTGACCACGTCGCCATCCTGGACCTCGCCCTGCAGATACAAATTCGCCAACGGGTTCTGGAGCTCCGCCTGGATCACCCGCTTGAGCGGCCTAGCGCCATAAACCGGATCGTAGCCCTGGTCGGCCAGGCGCACCCGAGCGTTGCCATCCAACTGGATCTTGATGCCCTTGTCATCCAGAAGCTTCGTCAGGCTGCCCAGTTGGATGTCGACGATGCCGCCCATGTGTTCGCGGAACAAGCGGTGGAAGAGAATGATCTCATCCAGTCGGTTAATGAATTCAGGCCGGAAGGCGGCGCGAACCACATGCATGACGTCGTCGCGAACTTCCTCTGAGTCGGCCTCGTCGGCCTGCGCCGCGAGGATGTCGCCACCCAGGTTCGAGGTTAGGACGATTATGGTATTGCGGAAGTCCACCGTGCGCCCTTGCCCGTCCGTGAGACGCCCGTCGTCCAGAACCTGGAGCATGACGTTAAAAACGTCCGGGTGCGCCTTTTCCACCTCGTCAAAGAGGATCACCTGGTAGGGACGGCGGCGGACCGCTTCCGTAAGCGCCCCCCCCTCGTCATGACCCACGTAGCCCGGGGGCGCGCCGATGAGGCGGGCGACCGCGTGCTTCTCCATGTATTCCGACATGTCGATGCGGACCATGGCCTGTTCGTCGTCGAAAAGGAAGGCGGCCATGGCCTTCGTCAGCTCCGTCTTGCCGACACCCGTGGGGCCCAGGAACAGGAACGAACCGATGGGCCGGTGCTGATCTTGCAGACCGGTACGAGCGCGGCGCACGGCGTTGGAGACGGCGACCAATGCCTCCTCCTGGCCGATCACACGGCCGCGGAGCGCGTCTTCCATGGCCAGAAGTTTTTCTCGTTCACCCTGTAGCATCTTGTCCACGGGAATGCCGGTCCAGCGAGAGACCACGTTGGCAATATGCTCGGTGGTGACCGATTCCTCGACCATGTTGGCCGCTTCCATGGCTTCCGCTTCCGCCACCTTCTCTTCCAAGCGCGGGATCAAATCGTATTGGAGCTCAGAGGCTTCTTCCAAAGCGCCTTCCCGCATCGCGCGCTCGACGGCCAAGCGAGCCTTCTCCAGCTCTTCCTTGCCGCGGGTCGCGTCGGCCAATGACGCCTTTTCGCCTTCCCATTGGGCAGTGAGTTCAGCCGATTCGCTTTCCAATAATCCCAGTTCCGCTTCGAGCTTCCCCAACCGATCCTTCGAAGCCTTGTCGTCCTCTTTCTTTATAGCCTCGCGCTCGATTTTCATCTGGATAATCTTACGGTCCAGCTCATCAATCTCCTCAGGTTTCGAATCTACCTGCATGCGCACTCGGCTGGCAGCCTCATCCACGAGGTCAATGGCCTTATCCGGCAAAAACCGATCGGAGATATAGCGGTTCGACAACGTCGCCGCCGTAACGAGCGAGTTATCCAAAATCCGCACCCCGTGATGCAACTCATACTTATCCTTGATGCCACGCAGGATGGAGATGGTGTCCTCTACGGTGGGCTCAGCCACGAAAACGGGCTGGAAGCGCCGCGCCAGCGCAGCGTCCTTTTCCACGTGCCTGCGGTATTCATTTAGCGTCGTAGCGCCAACGCAGTGCAACTCACCACGTGCGAGCGCAGGCTTCAGCAGGTTGGAGGCATCCATGGAACCTTCCGCGGCACCGGCGCCGACCAGGGTGTGCATCTCATCGATAAACAGGATGATCTCCCCATCCGACGAGGTCACCTCCTCCAGGACAGCCTTTAGGCGTTCCTCAAACTCGCCCCGGAACTTGGCGCCTGCTATCAGCGCACCAAGATCGAGTACCAGGAGCTGTTTCTCCTTCAGGTTCTCCGGCACGTCGAGCGAGACGATCCGCTGCGCTAGCCCTTCGATGATCGCCGTCTTGCCGACGCCGGGCTCACCGATGAGAACCGGGTTATTCTTGGTCCGGCGGGAGAGAACTTGAATTGTCCGCCGAATTTCCTCGTCCCGGCCGATGACCGGGTCGATCTTGCCTTCGGCGGCATCCTCGGTAAGGTTGCGGGCGAATTTCTTGAGCGCATCGTAGCTGTCTTCCGCGGACACGGAATTAGCCGTGCGGCCCTTGCGGAAGTCGTTGATTGCCGCATTTAGGTTCTGCGGCGTGACGCCAACATCAAACAGGATTTTGTGCGCCGCCGTGCCCGGCGCCATGGCTAGGGCCAACAACAGGTATTCCGCAGTGACAAAGCTGTCTCCGGCTTTCTCTGCCGATTGCTCCGCCTGATCGAACAGGCGCGCTGTCTCAGGCGCGAGGTAGACCTGTCCGGCACCGGAGCCTTCTACCTTCGGCAGCTTCGCTAGCGCGGAGCTAACGCCTTTATAGGCGAGCGAGGCCTGCCCGCCGGCGGCGTCGATCAGGTCCGAGCCAAGAGCTTCTTTGTCCTCAAGAATCACCTTCAGGACATGCAGCGGGGTCAACTGCTGATGACCCGATTTGAGGGCCAGTGTCTGGGCGTTCTGGATGAACCCTTTAGCACGATCCGTGTATTTTTCGAATTCCATTTTCTTGTCTCACCTTTACGATCGGATTCGTGTTCCGTTTGGCGGCAACATAAAACCCTTCTTTCACTAAGGTTTCTCTTCTAGATATGGCCCGCGCGGCGGGCTACGCAAGGGTATTCGTCTAAATTAGGATAGGGACATTAAAAAATGGACCAAGCTCATTGACTTCCAAACAGGGTGGCGCATGGTTAGACTATAATGATTACAGTGAATTCGATTTATCGCCATCCGATCAAAGGCCTGACACCCGAGACGCTAGAAACCACCGAGCTCACGCCGGGCCAGGCCATTCCCAATGACCGCCGGTTCGCCCTTGCGCTGGGCATCACGCGGACGAAGACGGCAGCCACGAAATGGATTCCAAAATCTAACTTCCTAATGCTGCAGAAGAACGAGCGCCTAGCACAATTGGAAACTCAGTTCGACGATGAGACGGACACCCTTAGCGTATTTCGCAGCGGCAAGCAGGTGGCGCGCGGGAAGCTCACCGACCGCATTGGACGCGGCACCATCGAGGACTTTTTCGACGCCTTCATGGCGGATGAGGCCCGCGGCCGGCCAAAACTGGTAGAGGCCACCGGTGCGCACGTGTTTTCCGATCATAACGCGCCGGTGATTTCGATCCTCAACCTGGCGTCAATAAAAGACGTGGAGCGCGTCACCCAGGAACCTGTTGAGCCCCGTCGGTTCCGGGCCAATATCTGGCTGGAGGGGACAGCGCCCTGGCACGAGTTCGAATGGATCGACAAGCAGATCAGCATCGGCGATGTGCGCCTGACCGTGACTGCGCGCATTGACCGGTGCGCCGCCATCAACGTCAACCCGAAGACAGCAGAGCGTGATCAGAACATCATCAAAGCGCTGCAGAAGGGGTTCCGCCACATCGATTTTGGCGTCTACGCGCGCGTCGAAACGGCGGGCACAATTCGACCCGGTGACACTCTCATTCCGCAGATCTGAATATCATAATTGAATTTAGGACGCGGGAGCCGATTCGCCTTCTTCCGTCACCCTTTCCGTCTTCGCGCGGCGGCGGCGGCGTGGTTTCGGCGCGAGGGCCCCGTCCGCATCGGCTGTGGGCTCACCTTCGATGACCGGCGGAATCTTGTCGGCCAGGTAGTCGCCAACTTCCGGCTGTGGTTGGTCAGCGAGATCGATCGCCGGTGCGGCTGTCGTGGGCTGGTCCGAAACGGGGGCATCCTCGGCGTCCACCATATTGTTGTCTGCGGCCGGTTCCTCAGGCGTCTGCGCTTGCTTGTCTCGGCGCATCTGATTGGCATTGCCACCGTCGGCGTTCAGGACCCGGAAGTAATGCTCAGCGAACTGAAAGAAAAATTCCGCGCCGATCCGGTCACCGGAGGACTGGGCGTCGCGGGCCAGCCCCAGATACTTGTCCAAGACCTGTTGCGCAGTGCCGCGCACCTTGCCGGCGGGACCATTGCTTTCGTAGTTGTTCCGGCCACCCCCGCCATAACGCTGTTTGCTGCCACGGGACCGCGAACGCCGATTGCCTGAATTGTGTTTCATCTCAACCTGGTTGCTTGGCTATTCCACCACCCCCAGAGCACGTATCGTCATGCCATTCACCGGGACGCGGGATTTCAACAAACCCGCCCGACCACACCCAAGGAAACCATTCTCCTGAGGCTGACCGATACCCGGCGTAACGCTGGGGAACGACTGGGTGCAACCCGAATTTCCGGGGACCCCCTGTTGGTCCCTAAGGACCACACTGTTGATACCGTAGCTGGGAACGCTTCTTATTCCAACCCTTTTTTGCAGTTTTCCTCAATCGTCCCGGCGGGCGATAACACAGCGTTCTCGACCGGCCACATCGGCACGGAATCCGATTACCTGAAGCCCCGCCGCGTGAAGAATCTGGCCTACCGCCAGATCCTGTCCAAGACCAAATTCCCCAATGAAATATCCGTCCGGAACAATTAAATCTTGAAGATGCGCCGCGATCTCTCGGTAGGCTTCCAGGCCATCCCTGCCACCGCTCAGCGCGCCTAAGGGTTCAAAGGCGCGTACGTCGGGCGCCAGGCCCGCGATGTCCCTGTCGGGGATGTAAGGTGGGTTAGAAACGACCAGATCGAACCGCTCCTCCTTTGCCATCGGCGAAGTCGTCGCCCAAGTCCCGGCGCGGAACCGCGCGCGGTTCGATAGACCTAATGTCCTAGCATTCTGTTCGGCGATGCGTACCGCGCCCTCGTTGATGTCGATACCCAGGCCTTGGGCGCAACGACGTTCGGTGAGGATCGCCAGCAACAAACATCCCGACCCCGTTCCCAAATCAAGAATTCGCAGCTTGTCCGTCCAGGCGATCTCCAATGCCGTCTCCACAAGAGCCTCCGAATCGGGACGGGGGATCAGCGTGTCGGGGGTGACACTTAGGTCCAAGCTCCAGAACTCCCGCACACCGGTGAGGTAGGCAATAGGCTCACGGTCCGCGCGGCGCGCCGCCAACTCCTCATAGCGCGCCCGGGCGTAGTAGGGCAGCTGTTCATCACCATGGCCAATCAGCCAAGCCTGATCACGCTCCATCACATGAGCCATTAGAACGCGAGCGTCCAGCCGTGCCGTATCGATCCTGGCCGCCGCCAGACGCACCGCCGCCGCGTCAATGGCGCCACGGACTGTGCCCGTCGTCGAGGCGCTCATGCCAGTTCAGAAAGTTGGCGCGCCTGGTCGTCCATCAACAGGGCGTCAACTACCTCATCAAGGTCCCCATCCAGCATCTTGTCCAATTGATGCAGGGTCAGATTTATCCGGTGGTCCGTGACCCTACGTTCGGGGAAGTTATAGGTACGGATCCGTTCCGAACGGTCGCCGGAACCTACTTGAGAGCGCCGCACCTCTGCACGTTCCGCGTCCTTCGCGGCACGCTCCACCTCGTACAAGCGAGCCCGAAGCACTCGCATGGCCTTCGCCTTGTTCTTGTGCTGGGATTTTTCGTCCTGTTGGGAGACCACGATACCGGTTGGAATATGGGTGATGCGCACCGCTGAATCGGTCGTGTTAACCGATTGCCCGCCAGGGCCACTGGCCCGAAAGACATCGATGCGGAGGTCCTTCTCATCGACGTCGACGTCCACCTCCTCGGCTTCGGGCATGACGGCGACGGTGGCGGCGGAGGTATGAATGCGTCCACCGGATTCTGTCACAGGCACCCGCTGCACCCGGTGCACGCCCGATTCAAATTTCAAGCGTAGAAATACTTCCTTGCCAGTCACCGAGGCAACGACTTCCTTATAACCGCCAATGCCGATCTCATTGGCGCTCATGAGTTCGAATTTCCAGCCGCGGGTTTCGGCGTAACGCTGATACATGCGGAACAGGTCGGCGGCGAACAACGCCGCCTCGTCCCCACCGGTGCCAGCCCGCACCTCCAGAATGGCGTCCTTAGAATCGACTTCGTCCTTTGGCAGCAGCATTAGTTGCACCTGGCGCTCCAATTCCGGCACCCGGCCCTTGAGCTCCTGAAGTTCAACATCCGCCAATTCGCGTAACTCGACGTCTTCCTCCGCCTCGACCATAACAGCTAGGTCAAAGGCCTCGTCGCGGGCTGATTTCAACTCGTTGACGGCCTGTACAACCGGTGTAAGGTCGGAAAATTCCTTCGACAGACGCGCGATCTCATCCGCGGCGGGGGCCTCTTCGGCGGACATGAGCGCTTGCAGCTCATCATAACGGGACAGCACCCGGTTCAGATTCTCATCAAGGCTCATATCTCATCGTCCTTTCTGGCCACCGGCGTACCGGTCGGATCGTCTTCGAGTTGAAAGAGTTTGCGGATCGCTTGGTCCAGCGCCTCCAATTCCCCCGGCGCCCCCGACGCTGCGTGCCGAAGCATAATGGAAGGATTGTGGAGCAACCGGCTCAGCAACAGACGGGTCGCCTTCTCCGCGTCACCTCCAGCTTTGGCAAGAACTTCGGCACGCATCCGTTCAGCATGCTCACGCAGGAGTTTAACTGCCGGCACGGCGGCGCGGCCAGCGCGCTCGGCCTGGAAGGCGGCAACCTCGGCGGCAACAATTGCGCGGCCGGCTTCGGCTTCTATTTCCCGACTGGCGCGGCCGTCAATAACGATCCGTTCCAAATCCGTCAGTTCAAACAGGAACGCCTCATCAATCCGGTTGATGGCCGGGTCCACGTCGCCGGGTACCGCCACGTCGACCAGGAGCATGGGTCGCATGCGCCTAGTCTTGAGAGCGCTTTTGATCATGTCTGTATTCACGGCATAATCGTGCCGGCCAAGCGCGGTGACGACCACATCCGCATTCGCCATCGCCTCAGCGCGGTCATCGTAACCGATGCGATGACAATTCAGGGTCCGGGCAAGGATGGCGGCGCGGACCTCCAAGGGGTGGGTAACCGTGAGCCGTTCGAGACCGGCAGCCACGAGGTGTTCTGCCACCATGTGACCCATGTCCCCGACACCAATCAGCAAGCCTTTCGCACTAGACAGATTGCCATGCACGCCGCGTGCCAAGTCAACAGCGGCGGCGGCAATGGATACGGGGCGTTCGCCGATAGCCGTTTCGCTGCGCACCCTTTTTGCAACACTGTAGGCGGCCTGCATGAGGGTCTCCAATCCGCCACTCACCATACCATTCTCACGCGCGATCCGATGGGCAGCCTTTACCTGGCCTAGGACCTGCGCCTCGCCGACGATCTGGCTATCCAAGGACGCCGAAACGGCGAAGATCTGTTCGACGGCGCGATCATCGACCAGGGTGTAGCACTGGCTTTCGAGGGTGACGTCAGTGTTGCCAAGTAAATCGGCAAAACAGGCTTGAATAGACGCAGCCGCATTCCGCGGATCGCTATGCGAGGCCAGAACCTCAACCCGATCGCAAGTGGACAGTAGGACGGCATTGTCGATGCCCTTGGCACGCAGCCTATTCAAGAATGCTGGGATATCCGCATCTTCAACAAACAAGCGGTCCCGGAGAGCCAGGGAACTACTTCGATGGTTGGCGCCGACCACAAGGGGTCGTGCACCTAATGTTTCCGACCCTTCCATGTCACTACGCTACCGGTATGGTGCGAGAAATTCCATCAAGGCGGCCACCGGCTCTTCGCGCTGTTCACCCGAATCCATGTCGCGAACTGTGGCAACATCCTTGGCCAATTCATCATCGCCGATGATCACGGCCGCCGCCGCGCCGGCCTTGTTGGCACGATTGAGGCGGCGCTTCATGTTGCCCGAGTAGCCCAATTCCACGACGTAACCAGCCTTGCGCAGGTCGCGGGCTAAGATTTGGGTGAAGGCGTCCGCTGACGCGCCCAGTGGTATAAGCGCCACCGGCCGCTGCGCCGGCGGCGCTTCACCAGCCATCATGGCCAACCGTTCCACCCCGCCGGCCCAACCGATGCCAGGCGTCGGACGGCCACCCAACTGCTCAATGAGCCCATCGTAGCGGCCACCTGCGAGCACCGCGCCCTGGGCACCCAGGGTTTCCGTTACAAATTCAAAAGCAGTATGGGTGTAGTAGTCGAGGCCACGTACCAGTCCGGGGTCCAGGGTGAACGCGATATCGAGGCGCGTTAAGCCTTTGCAGACCTCATCGAAAAACGCCTTCGAGTAATCATTGAGATGATCCTTCAGCAACGGAGCACCGGCGACGATCTCCTGATCGCGTTCCGATTTAGAATCGAAAACCCTAAGCGGATTGCGATGCAGACGTTCACGGCTGTCTTCGGACAATTCAGCCTGAAATGGTTGCAGATAGGCAATCAGCTTTTCCCGATAGGTCGCCCGGCTCTCCGGGTCACCCAGGGTGTTCAGCTTCAATGTAACATCGCCGGCGACACCAAGCTCTTCCAGGATGTGCTGACCGACGGCTAGAACCTCGATGTCGGCGGCAGTTCCCGGGACGCCCAAGATTTCCAAGTCGATCTGGTGGAACTGGCGTTGCCGGCCCCTTTGCGGTCGTTCGTATCGAAACAGCGGTCCCGTGACGAATGCCTTAAAGGGCGCCTGATCGTAAAGGGCGTTAGAGACAAACGCCCGGCAAATGCCGGCTGTGAACTCAGGGCGAAGCGAAATCTGCTCTTCGCCGGAACGATCGGCGAAGGTGTACATCTCCTTGGTCACCACGTCCGAGGTCTCACCCATGGTCCGAGAAAATACCTGGGTGAATTCGAGCATGGGCGGCGTCATCTCCCGAAAGCCATAACGTGCCGAGATATCGCGCGCTGTATCCGTTACTCGCTTGTGGTCGCGGAAGGCATCGGGCAGCTGATCGTGGGTGCCGCGGACGGGCTGGAAAATGGACATGGCTGATGGTTCCTATTCGGCCACCTTAGAGGTGCCGCTATCCCCATAGCGCTTGGCGATGTAGTCCTCGACAATCGCCTGAAATTCATCCGCGATGTTCGCGCCGCGAAGCGTCATTTCCTTCTTGCCGTCGATGAACACCGGCGCGGCCGGTTGTTCGCCGGTGCCAGGAAGACTGATTCCGATGTCGGCGTGCTTGCTCTCCCCGGGACCGTTCACGATGCAGCCCATTACGGCAACGTTCATGTCTTCAACACCAGGGTATTTCTCTTTCCATTCAGGCATGGACGCCCGAATGAAGCTCCGAATTCTATCGGTCAACTCCTGGAATACGGTTGATGTCGTACGCCCACAGCCGGGACAGGCCGTAACCAAGGGCACGAAGCTGCGAAGCCCCATAGTCTGCAGGACCTCCTGCGCCACCACGACCTCCTGGGCGCGATCCCCGCCTGGCTCCGGTGTCAGCGAGATGCGGATAGTGTCGCCGATACCCTCTTGTAACAAGACCGACAACGCCGCCGTGGACGCAACAATCCCCTTCGACCCCATGCCCGCTTCCGTGAGCCCTAGGTGAAGCGCGTAATTCCCTCGCTGCGCCAATCCACGGTAGACAGCGATCAGGCTTTGCACTTCGCTGACCTTGCAAGATAGGATGATCTTGTCACTGCTTAGCCCGATCTCCTCGGCGCGCTGGGCACTGGCCACTGCGGAAACGATGAGAGCCTCAAGAGTGATTGCGTCGGCTGGTCTCGGATTGGCGGATTTGGCGTTCTCATCCATCATGCGAATGGCGAGGTCCTGATCCAGACTGCCCCAATTGACGCCAATGCGTATCGGTTTTTCGAACTGAGCGGCGATTTCCACCATTGTCGAAAACTGCGAATCGCGCTTTTCGCGGCGCCCCACATTACCCGGATTGATCCGATATTTGGCCAGCGCCTTGGCGCAGGCTGGAAATTCCGTGAGCAGGCTGTGTCCGATGTAATGAAAATCGCCAACAAGGGGCACATTCACGCCCCTGCGCGCCAGTTCGTCGCGGATATGCGGTACGGCGGCGGCAGCCTCTTTGCGATCGACGGTGATTCGAACGATCTCAGATCCGGCGCGGGCCAATTGTGCGACCTGTTCTGCCGTGCCTTTGATGTCGGCTGTATCAGTATTCGTCATGGACTGCACGACAATTGGCGAGCCCCCACCGATAGTCACGTGTCCGACCTTGACGGGGACACTCTGGCGGCGCGCGCTGGGGCCGGTCGGTCTGTCAAAGGGGCCGTTCATTCCCTGATTCCTCTATCCCGCCGCGGTGGTACCGCAATGGCACAGTTTCCGGCGAGGTTTTGCCTCAGTCCTCGGCGGTGGTCAATGCCCGCCTTCGCTATTCGCTTACCGCGTCGCCGGCTTTCAACAGGGCCGGGTCCAATTGAACTCCGCGTCGCACGGCGCCCTCCAGACCGATGGGTGGCACCGGTTTGCCATCCACGAGGATCTCCAAAGCCCCGGCATTCCCTGTCAACAGCCGCAATCCAAACTTGTCCGGGACGTAATATTCCTCACCGGCCTTGAGCAACCGCGTCACCATAATCTCATTCGAAAAATCGTCTCGGACCTGAATCCAGCTGTTCGATTTGGCGCGCAACAACACCCGGGACTTCGGTTCCGCCGGCGCTTCCGCGGCGGCTTCCGGCTCGGCCACTGCCGTAGCATTGTCAGGCGCGGGCATCGCTGATGGATCGGCCTCAGATTCGGCCGAGGTTTCAGTCGACGCCGGAGCGGGATCCAATGCAGCCAATGTGCCGGTCGTAGCGGCTGCTCGCTCTCCCGGCGGAAACTTTTCGATTGGCGCGTTGAGCACCGGCTCGGCGGCGGCGGCCGGCGCCGGGGCTGCATCGGGCAGCGGCGCGGCAACAACAGGAGCAGGCTCGGCGACTGCGGACGGTACGCTTAGCGTTAGCGCGGGCACCGGAGGTTTTCGCGATGGGACAGCTTCCTCCGCGGCGGTCGGCGCGGATGCGTCAACGGGCGTATCTGCTGGTTGCAACGAGGCTGGCGGCTCTAACGGCTTTGGCGTGGCTGTAGGTTCCGATTCGGATTGCGTCGCCGGCGTCATGGTCGGCTCTGGCGCGGGATCGTCCCAAGACTTGTCACTGGGAACCAAGGCTATCAGACGCTCGGGAATAGGTTCGATTAAGTCGGCCAGATAATTATCATCGGAGGTTGAGACGTACCACGCACCATACGCTAGAATAACTATCAATAGGCCGATGAAGACGATGGCGCCGCCGGGCACGCTGGCCTCGGCGATGGGTGTCGGGAAATTAAGGTTCGCACGGGGCTCTCCATCACCGGCAGCGTTATCTTTATAACGCCGAACTACCTCTTCGCCATCCAGCCCAAGATGATCGGCATAGGCACGTAGGAAGCCGACCGCGTAGGCCTGGCCAGGTAGATCTTCGAACCGCCCATCCTCAATGGCTTCAAGATAAGGATAGCGAATACGCAATATCAAGGCGACTTCTCGCAGATCTTCCCCGATCCGCATGCGCGAAGCGCGCAGGAGAGCCCCGACCCCCGTATCGCTTGCCGAATCGCCTGTAGTCTCAGCCATCGAGTCCCGCCTTGATCTTCCGATTTTCAATTCCAGTCCGGCTTCTAGCCCCACCGCTAACCAGGTTGTGCGGAAACCAGCCTACCTTCCGTCGAGAGTCCGCGCCTCACTGCGGCATCGCGCAATACGAGGAAGGCAATAATCTCACGATTTTTCATGCTGTTACAAGGATGAAT
>DFRF01000110.1 GCA_002378125.1 Rhodospirillaceae bacterium UBA3470
CCCAGAGTTTGTTCCATCCAATCTGTAATAAGAGGCCGGGCCAGCATCCACATGTTGGCATCGGGGCTCAGTTTTCGTGCCGTGCCCTCGGCCACCAACATGGTCTTCTGCAGCAACAACAGTTCCGGTTGAGTTTCCATCTGAAAAGTTTCCGTGATCTGGAACAACTGGCCCAAGAGACGGGCGATGGAAATCTCGTTTTGAGGCTTATCGAGGATGGGCTCGGCGATAGATCGGCAGGCCTGGGTGAAGGCGTCGACGGACTGGTCGGCGGGAATCCAGCCGGCCTCGAAGTGAACCTCCGCGGCGCGCCGATAGTCGCGCATCAGGAACGCCAGCAGCATTTCCCCCAGGACCCGCCGCGTAAGGATATCAAGCCGGCCCATGATCCCAAAGTCGACGGCCGCGATGACGCCATCGGGAGTGACAAACAGGTTGCCCGGATGCACGTCGGCGTGGAAAAAACCATCGCGAAATACCTGCTTGAAGGTGACTCGAGCCGCCTTTGCGGTAACGTCCAATGGGTCGTAGCCGGCGGCTTCGATGCCGTCGCGATCGTCCAGGGAGACGCCGGCAATGCGCTCTGTGGTCATTACTCGCTGACCAGTGCGGCTCCAATCTACGTTGGGGACCTTGAAGTCCGTGTCGCCTTCGAAGTTTTCAGCTATTTCCACAGCGGCGGCCGCCTCAAAGCGGAGATCCATCTCCATTTTCACTGTCGTCGCCAAGGTTGCTACAACCTCGCGCGGTTTAAGTCGCCGCAGGTCGGGCCGTGTGCGCTCGATCAAGTCGGCGCCCCAATGCAGGAGATCTAGATCGCGGGCAAAGGCCTCTTCGATATCTGGGCGGAGGACCTTGACCGCCACCTCCCGGCCATCGTTGGTGATGGCAAAGTGGACCTGGGCGATGGAAGCCGCGGCCACTGGCGTGTCGTCGAACTTGGCAAACATACTAGCGACGGGTTCGTCGAATTCGGTTTCAATTGCGACCCGGGCCTCGGCCGCGGAAAACGGCGGTAAGCGGTCCTGTAGATCGGAGAGATCGGCGGCCAATTCCTCGCCCAAGATATCGGAGCGCGTCGCCAGAATCTGTCCCAGTTTGATGAAGCTTGGACCCGCCTCGTTCAGGGCCCGCGCCAAGCGCTGGCCAGGCCGGCCTTCTGCGTCACGCCGCAATATCCATCGCGCGGCACGAACTACGGCCGGCGCCATACCCAGATATTCCAGCGGGAACAAGGCATCGTGACGGGCCAGCAAACAGGCCGTGGTCCAGAGGCGGCGAATATTACGAACGGTGCGAAACATGGACGCTGGCCTTCAGATGCGCCAGGCCGAATGGATCGCGGCGATTCCACTGGTCAGGTTCCGGAAGTCTACCCGCGCCAGGCCCGCCGCCTTGATCAGCTCGGCGAAACGCGTTTGGTTCGGGAACTTGCGGATGCTTTCCGCCAAATACTGATAGGCATCCCGGTTCCCGGTGATCTGTTCGCCAAGCGCCGGCAGTAACCGGAAGGAATAAGTGTCGTACAGCTGGCGCAATGCCGGCGCGGTAACCTCCGAGAACTCCAGGCACAGGAACCTTCCACCCGGCTTCAACACGCGCTTGGCCTCGCCGAGCGCCTTATCGATATGGGTGACGTTGCGGATGCAGAACGCCGTCGTGTAGGCATCCACCGACATATCGTCCAGGGGTAGGTTCTCCGCGTCCCCTCGGATCCATTCGATGCCGTCCAGGATGCCTCGGTCGATGGCGCGGTCGCGGCCATAGGCTAGCATCTCACGGTTGATGTCGATGACCTGCACGTGCGATCCACCGCATGCCAGGAACTTGAAGGCCATGTCGCCGGTGCCGCCGCCAACGTCGACTATGCGCATGCCGGGATGCGGGCGCAGCCAATCTATCACCGCATCTTTCCACAGCCGGTGAATGCCCAGGCTCATGAGGTCATTCATCAGATCGTACTTGGGCGCGACGCTGTTGAAGACCTCGTTCACCATGGAGGCCTTGTCCGCCTCGAGCACGTCGCGAAATCCGAAGTGGGTCGTGCCGCCTGGCGCCGATCCGCGTGGGGGCGAAGGTTTCGACATGGGCGGACATTAACGCAAGCCTTACAAGGACACCAGCCTGTGGACAGACCAGGCTGGAGCGGTCATACCTGAACCCTAGTCATCAACCGAACGGTTCCGACCATGCCCGAATTACCCGAAGTGGAAACCGTCAGACGCGGCCTTGCGCCGGTTCTGCTAGGCCATCGATTGTCCCGGGTCATCACTCGACGCATCGATCTCAGATGGCCATTGCCGGACGGCTTCGGTCAGCGCCTGACCAACCGGCAGGTCATAGCGGTGGCCCGACGCGCCAAGTTTTTGACCATCCATCTTGATAACGACATAATCTGGATCGCGCACCTGGGCATGTCGGGCCGTTTCCGGATTTTCGAGGGCGATCTGCCGCCCGAGGAACCCCACGATCATGTCATCGTCGAAACCGACCGCGGCGTCACCATACGCTACAACGACCCCCGCCGGTTTGGTTTCATGGATCTTACCGGCGCCGCGGATTTGGACGCCTATCCCATGCTGGCTTCCATGGGCCCTGAGCCCTTGGGACCGGGTTTCACAACGGCAGTATTGGCCGAACGGCTGAAGGGCCGAGCGGCGCCTATAAAGGCGGCCCTTTTGGACCAGCGGACCGTCGCCGGGCTAGGCAATATTTATGTGTGTGAGGTTCTCCATCAGGCAGGGATTTCACCCAACCGCAAGGCTCGGACCGTACAGGGTGGCCGAGCGGTGAAGCTGCACGCGGCTATCGTCGACGTGCTGGCCCGTGCCATCGAGGTTGGCGGATCGTCTCTCCGGGACCATCGCCAGCCGGACGGAGAGTTGGGGTACTTCCAACACAACTTTCTCGTCTACGGCCGCTCCGGCGCGGATTGCCGACGTTGCGGGCCCGGGTATCCGATCCGGCAGATCGTGCAATCGGGGCGGTCCACATTCTATTGTTCGAACTGTCAGCGATAGTGTTATAAGCTCTCCATGCGTCGCCTTCTCTTCTCATTGATCTTTTCTATTGTCATCGTCGCGCCGGTATCGGCAACGGCGCAGCAAGCGGCCCAATTTTTGAGTGTTATGGAAGACATGCCCTTGATGCCAGGGCTTGTGGAGGTGACGGATGCTGCGGTGTCCTTTGCCGGCCCTTCGGGCAGGATCATCGAAGCGTTTGTTGCCGGGAGCGTTCAGATGGATGCTATTCGGGCCTTCTATGCGGCGACGTTGCCACAGTTGGGATGGGCCCGCCAGGCCAATGGCGAATATCGCCGGGATACGGAAATCCTACGTCTCAATGTGAGCCCGGCGCCGGTTGGTGCGAGGGGCGCCGGCGCCCACTTCGTGCTGCGTCCGGCGAAAGGCCAATAGGGACGGAAATGCGGTCCACTCGGGGCTTGACCTAACCCGACCACACTTATATATAGCGCCCTTCGAATGTTCGTAAACGATTGAAAAAAGGGGTGCGCGTCCATGGCTCACTCTCTGCAAGCCAAGAAAAGAATTCGTCAGACGAACCGTCGCTCGGCCGTCAATCGCGCGCGCCGCAGCGCCATCCGCACGGAGCTCCGTAAAGTGGAAGAGGCCATTGCCAGTGGCGATCAGTCGGCTGCGCAATCCGCGTTCCGCCAGATGCAGCCGCAATTGATGGCCGGCGTGAACAAGGGCATCATGGAGAAGAATACGGTGTCCCGGACACTGTCGCGCCTGTCCAAACGGATCAAGACGATGGCTGCATAAGCGCGCCGCATCAGAGAATTGTCCAACGCCGCCTCCCTCTGTGGACGCGGCGTTTTTAGTGCCTGCCGGAATATACGATCAACGCCTGTGAGACTCGAGGTGTAGAGAATTGTCAAGAAGATTATTTTGCACGTTCTCCTTTCGGTCGGCTTGAAAGCGGCATCGTGGAAACGTAATATTCGTGCCTTAGGAATTAGCGAAATAGAGTCGTTTTAAATAACAGGGTTATAAAAGTTGTTTGGTTGTTCTAATAACTAATTCAGCTTTTACTTAGGTGCATTGCGTAAATTCATGATAAATGCCCAATGTGCTCAAAATAAAGTAAAGTAAAAATCTTTGACGGGCGGTGATTCGTTCGAGTGAGTCCTGACGTCCACTTAATGATGGTTTAGAGAAGTCTTTGGGTCAGTGATTTGAAGATTTGAGAACAATGAAGTTTAACCAGAGGGGGGCGTTTAGGATAAGATTTGGATTTCAGAATCTCGGCATTGGCAATGGTTCGATTGGTGGGACAAGGCAAGCTCAGCGTCGCGTATTTAAGTGAAGGTATGATCGTTGCCGGGGCGCGGACTAACTCAAGGCGGTTACCTGACAGGTCAAACGAAAAAGGATAAATAGAAGGATCAATCAGTTCACGGACGCCGCTTCTTTTTCCCGTTTCCTGCTATTGAATTTGACTGCTGCCGCCATGAGATAGCCCTTACACCGAGCCTGGGCATGAGCTATATAGGCCGCCCTTTCCTAAGGGTGATGAGATCTAAACTTCCGACCGCTGTTTCTCTATATGTAGGTACTGTGCCAACGTCGCGGCCCGAAGCGCGACTTGGCCGGGAGAAAAACAGGTGCTGCCCCCGAAGGCGGCGCAAAGGCATGGGGTGTGTGGGCGCTGATGAGTGGGAATGATGACCGTAAAACAAATATAGACGGTAGACAGAGCAAGGTTCAGGATGCGGTTGACCAGGGGAGCGGCAAAGAGGTGCAAGATGAATGGGAAAACATTCTAAATCGTCTCCGCGCGGAGGTCGGTGAAACCGCGTTCCAAAGCTGGCTTCGACCCATGCGGGTGCACCGCGTCGACGCGGACGTTGTCCAGATTTCTGTGCCCACCCGGTTCATGCGGGATTGGGCGGCAGCACATTACCAGGATCGCCTGACGGAGCTTTGGCACGGCGAGAACGCCGCGATTACCGGTGTTGAAATTGTCGTGCATGCGGATGTGGCCCAGGGCAGGGATGCCTCCGCCGCCAAGATGGAGCCCGAGGCGCCAAGTGTCGTCACGGGCGCGCGCGAACGGGACACCCTATCCGCGCCCTTGGACGAGCGGTTCACCTTTGACCAATTCGTGGTCGGCAAGTCGAACGAGTTCGCCTACGCCGCGGCCCGCCGAATCGGCGAGGCCTCGACTGTGCCTTTCAATCCCTTGTTTCTCTACGGCGGTGTGGGCCTTGGCAAGACCCACCTCATGCACGCCATTGCCTGGCATGTACGCGAGGCTACGCCCGAACGCTCGGTCCTCTATTTATCGGCAGAGAAATTCATGTACAGGTTCATCCGCGCGCTTCGCGAGCAGAACACGGTCGACTTCAAGGAGCAGTTCCGCTCCGTCGACGTGTTGATGATCGACGACGTCCAGTTTATTGCTGGCAAGGATTCCACACAGGAGGAATTCTTTCATACCTTCAATGCTTTGGTCGACCAAGGACGGCAGATTGTCATTTCCTCCGACAAGTCGCCGTCAGATCTGGAGGGCATGGAAGAACGCCTCGTGTCGCGGCTGAATTGCGGCCTAGTTGCTGACATTCATGCCACCACGTACGAGCTGCGTTTGGGAATTCTGCAGTCCAAGGCGCAGAATCTGGGCGCCATGATACCGATCAAGGTCCTGGAATTCCTGGCCCACAAGATCACGTCGAACGTCCGTGAGTTGGAAGGTGCCCTGAACCGCGTGGTTGCCCATGCGCAGTTGGTAGGTCGGGAAATTTCCCTGGAGACCACCCAGGAGGTCTTGCACGACCTGCTGCGAGCCAACGATCGCCGGGTTACCATTGAGGAAATACAGAAACAGGTATCCTCGCATTTCAACATCCGGATCTCGGACATGCATTCCGCCCGTCGAGCGCGCTCCGTGGCCCGCCCGCGGCAGGTCGCCATGTACCTCGCTAAGCAGTTGACAACACGGTCCCTGCCAGAGATCGGGCGCAAGTTTGGTGGCCGTGACCACACTACAGTCATGCATGCTGTGCGTAAGGTTGATGAGTTACGCGAGCATGACACCAGCTTCAAGGAAGACGTGGAACTGCTACGTCGCATGCTTGAGGGGTAGGGTTTGCCGTGGCTTCGCTCGGAAGTCTGATTCACCCCCTCAAAACCGGTGAAAGCGCTTTGGAAATCAAGCCATTTTGCTATAATAGCTTCCATACTCGGGAGGCCAGTTAGGGTCTTCTCCGACGCTCTGACTGGGGCTCGACATTTTCGCAAAATTTGTCGAAGTTTCCGTCTTAAGGATTTGATATAAAACGATGAAACTGACCATAGAACGGGCCGCTCTGTTGAAGTCTCTGGGACATGTGCAGAGTGTTGTTGAGCGGCGCAATACCATTCCGATTCTCTCAAATGTGAAACTTGAAGCTGGTGATGGCGTGGTGCGCCTGAATGCCACGGATATGGACCTGGATATCGTCGAGGAGGCGGTCGCCGATGTGGCGACATCCGGCGCCACAACGGTATCGGCGCATACGCTTTACGACATCGTCCGTAAGCTGCCTGACGGCGCGCAGGTGAATATCGACGGCGGCAGCGGCGATCAAGTAATCTTAAGCGCTGGACGTTCCCGGTTCACCCTGGCCAGCCTGTCCATTGACGAATTTCCCGTGCTCTCCGGCGGTGAGTTGCCACATCAATTCACGGTTACGGCGGCGGAACTGCGCGGACTGATCGATCGCACCCGGTTCGCCATTTCCACCGAGGAGACGCGGTATTACCTGAACGGGATTTATTTGCATGAGGCAGACCGCGATGGCACCGCCCTATTGCGGGCTGTCGCCACGGATGGTCATCGCCTGGCCAGCGTGGAAATTCCGTTGCCCGCAGGCGCCGAGGGCATGCCCGGCGTTATCGTGCCTCGCAAGGCCGTGGCGGAGCTGCGGAAATTGATTGATGAATCCGGGGATGAGCTAGCCGTTTCCCTATCGGAATCGAAAATCCGTTTCGCCTTCGACGACGCGGTGTTAACCTCCAAGCTTATCGATGGCACCTTCCCCGACTATCAGCGGGTCATCCCCGAAGGCAACGACAAAGTCATGGAAGTGGACTGTGGCGTGTTTGCCGAGGCCGTGGATCGGGTATCGGCTATTTCCAGCGAGAAATCCCGTGCCATTAAGTTGAGTTTGGACAGCGGCACCTTGGTGTTGTCCGCCTCTAGCCCCGAACACGGTAGTGCCACCGAGGAGTTGGAGGTCGCCTACGATGGCGATCTGTTGGAGATTGGCTTCAATTCCGCCTATCTGCTCGACGTAACGCGCCAGATTGAAGGCGAGACGGCTCGGTTCACTATGGCTGACCCGGCCTCGCCGACAGTGATGCAGGAAACGCACGACGCTAGCGCGCTCTATGTTCTTATGCCCATGCGGGTCTAAGGCGCGGCCGGCTCAGCGAGGGGGACGCACATACTGTACGGAACGCAAGGATTGGCGAGGAACGAGGCTAATGGTCTTGAGGTTGGATCGGAGCCGGCGGGCCGACTAGGCGCTTGTCAGTTCGCGATCCAGCGCCTGACCCTAACGAATTTTCGGTGTTATCCCTGGCTGCGCATGGACGTCGCGGCCAACGCCGTAGTACTGACCGGTCCAAACGGCGCCGGCAAAACCAACGTCCTGGAGGCTTTGTCCCTACTTATGCCGGGGCGCGGTCTGCGTCGAGCCAAGCTCTCGGAGATCAGCCGCGATGTGCCCGCCGCCGGGGACACGGAGCGACCGCGTTCTTGGGCGGTGGCCGCGCGCACCGCCGGCGTCGACGCACCGTTAGATATCGGAACCGGTTTTCAGGTCTCGGGTGACGGCGGCGCTGAGCGCCGCACCATCAAGATCGACGGCGAAACGGGACGTGCCCAGGCGGCATTGGCCGGCGTCATGAGCATGCACTGGCTGACACCGCAGATGGATCGCCTGTTTCAGGATGGCGCGTTGAGCCGCCGGCGGTTTCTGGACCGGTTGGTCTTCGGCTGGGATCCGGCGCACGCAGGTCGGGTGAATGCTTACGAACAGGCCATGCGCCAACGGCTGAAACTGCTGCGGGATCAGGCGAACCTGGATTTGAACTGGTTGACGGCATTGGAAAATACCATGGCGGCGCGCGGCATCGCCGTGGCGGCGGCACGCACCGACGTGATCGCCCGGCTGGCGCCGGTGGCGGCAGAGAGCTGGGGGCCCTTCCCGGGCGCGACGCTGGCGCTTTTGGGCGACGTCGACGGTTGGCTTGCTTCGGGGCCGGCACTGGAGGCGGAAGATCACTTCCGGGCCGCCCTGGAAGCGGACCGCGAACGGGACGGCCGGTTTGGGCGTACCCACGCCGGACCGCAACGAACCGATCTTGTGGTGCATCACGCCCCCAAGCGCGAGGCTGCCGAGCGGTGTTCGACCGGCGAGCAGAAGGCATTGCTCATTGCCCTGGTGTTGGCCAACGCCCGAATCCGTGCCGCCGAAGAAGGGCGTGCGCCGGTGCTCCTTCTGGATGAGGTGGCAGCGCATTTGGATCAGGATCGCCGCGACGCTTTGTTTGATGGTCTCCTGGGGCTGGGGGGGCAGGTGTGGTTCGCCGGTACGGACGTGGAGATCTTCGCCCGCCTTCGTGGCCGAGCCCAATTTTTTACAGTTGCCGATGGCGCCGTCTTGGACGGTGGCTGAGCGGCGGTAAGACATGAAGACGACTTGTACCGAACGGAAAGACCATGAGTGAAGAAACGCCTATCTACGACCACACCGAAGAGAACATTGGTGACGAAGATTACGATGCCGCATCCATCAAGGTTTTGCGTGGCCTGGAGGCCGTGCGCAAACGGCCAGGTATGTACATTGGCGATACGGATGATGGCTCCGGTCTTCATCACATGGTCTACGAGGTGGTGGATAACGCCATAGATGAGGCCTTGGCCGGCTATTGTGATTTAGTGCGTGTAACCCTCAACGGGGACGGGTCGGTGACCGTGTCGGACAACGGGCGCGGCATTCCCGTCGATATTCACGAGGAGGAAGGCGTTTCCGCGGCCGAGGTAATTATGACCCAGTTGCACGCCGGCGGGAAGTTTGACCAGAACTCCTACAAGGTTTCAGGCGGCCTGCACGGAGTGGGCGTCTCCGTGGTCAACGCGCTCTCTGATTGGTTGGAGCTGCGGATTTACCGTGATGGGAAGGAACACCTGGTCCGCTTCGAAGGCGGTGAGGCCGTTAAGCCCCTGGAAGTGATTGGCGACGCCCCCCTGGTGGATGGCGAGCCGCTCACCGGCACGGAATGCACCTTCTTCGCGGCCGCAAAAATTTTCACCATGACCGAATATGATTGTGGCACGCTGGAGCATCGCCTCCGTGAACTAGCGTTCTTGAATTCAGGCGTCGCCATGAAGTTGATTGACGCCCGTGACGTGGATCCGGTGGAGGTAAATCTTCACTATGAAGGCGGCCTTGAGGCCTTCGTGGGCTATCTCGACCGCTCCAAGTCAGCGTTGCACGAACAGATCATCGCCGTCTTCAGCGAGAAAGATGGCATCACCGTTGAGGTCGCTATGCAGTGGAACGACAGCTATCACGAAACCACGCTGTGCTTCACCAACAACATCCCGCAACGCGACGGCGGCACTCACTTAGCTGGCTTCCGCGGCGCATTGACACGAACCATCAACGCCTATGCGTCGTCGTCGGGGGTCGCCTCGAAGGCTAAGGTCAACATCACCGGGGATGATTCCCGCGAGGGCATGACGTGCGTGCTTTCCGTGAAAGTGCCCGATCCGAAGTTTTCGTCTCAGACCAAGGATAAGCTGGTGTCGTCCGAAGTGCGTCCCGTGGTCGAAAGCCTAATCGGCGAAGGTCTGGACCAGTGGTTCGAGGAACACCCCGCCGAGGCAAAGAAAGTAATCTCCAAGATCGTTGAGGCCGCTGCCGCTCGCGAGGCGGCCCGCAAGGCGCGCGAACTGACCCGACGCAAGGGTGCACTGGATATCAGTTCGCTTCCCGGCAAGCTGGCCGACTGCCAGGAACGGGACCCGGCCCTTTCTGAACTTTTTATCGTTGAGGGTGATTCCGCCGGCGGATCGGCCAAGCAAGGCCGCAACCGTTCCAACCAGGCGGTCCTCCCCTTGCGCGGTAAGATTCTGAACGTGGAGCGTGCGCGCTTTGATAAGATGCTGTCGTCATCGGAAATCGGCACGCTAATCGCGGCGCTCGGCACCGGTATCGGGCGCGAGGATTTCAACGCGGAAAAATGCCGTTACCATAAAATCATCATCATGACGGACGCCGACGTAGACGGCAGCCACATCCGCACGCTTTTGCTGACTTTTTTCTTTCGTCAGATGCCGGAGATTGTGGAGCGCGGTTACCTCTACATCGCGCAGCCACCACTCTATCGTTCGAAGCGTGGCACTTCAGAGGTCTATCTGAAGGACGACCCGGCGCTCGAAGATTACCTATTCAACGCCGCCATCGACGACGGCGCAGTGTTTGAGGCCTATGACGGCACCCAGCTGGCCGGAGCCGATCTCCGCGCCGCGTTAGATCAGGCGCGCGCAGCGAAAGCTGAAATTTCTCGTATCGCGCGATACGTTCCCGCCGATGTGGTCGAGCAGTCGGCGATCCTGAGCGCCCTAGATCCTGGACTGTTGTTGGAGCCCGCTCAGGCTAGCCAGGTCGCCGACTTTATTGCTATGCGCCTAGACGCGCTCTCAGATGAAGCGGAGCGCGGTTGGCGGGGCTCTAGTTTGGATGACGGCGGTTTGGCCTTCTCGCGGATTTTACGGGGCGTCACGGAACGCCATGAAATTGACCCGAAACTGATCCGCTCGCAGGATGCGCGCCGCCTCAACGAGCGTGCAGGCCAGCTACAAAAGCTCTATGCCAAGCACGGGAAGCTGATGGTGAGGGATAAGCAAGTAACCATCACCGGCCCCATGGCGCTGGTCGACGGCATCATGGAATTTGGCCGAAAGGGTATCTCCATGCAGCGTTACAAGGGCCTCGGCGAAATGAACCCAGATCAGCTCTGGGAGACGACGCTGGACCCGGATGTGCGCTCGCTCTTGCAGGTCCGCGTAAGCCATACGGACGACGCCGAGGACGTCTTCTCTACCCTCATGGGCGACGTTGTGGAGCCTCGCCGCGACTTCATCCAAAAGAACGCCCTTAAGGTGGCGAATTTGGACGTGTAGAGTGGCTTTCAGCACGACGCGTTTTGCGTAGGGTGTGAGGCCCATCTTTCGCCATTGCAGCCCAGTTTGTCGACCAGGTTGTTGCCGTCGCATACAGCGGCTAGTTCGGGTCATCCAGGAGTTCGCGGGCAAGGTCAACGATACCGGCATCGCCGGTCGATATTATTTTCTCGCTGAACCAGGAATTTCAAACGAACCCGAAGGCAATGTTGACCTGATGGTGGATTTTGGCAGCAAACGGGTTTTAGAGCATCTATTCTACATCCTCAATTAACGAATTTAATACCGAAATACTACTTAAGTGATTAATTGATATTAATCGGATGCTAATCAAATCCTTCGTACGGTGGTCGGATGGGCGATTCAGACGAAAAGCGAGGCAGATGGCTCTGGTCGCTTGTCAAGTGCGCGGCGACGGTGGGCGTGTGGACGGTGATCGCCGGGGTCGGTGTAACCGCGTGGTATGCCACCGATCTGCCCGACATTGACGAGGCCCTGCAGGCGAACCGCCGGCCGATGGTGACGTTGCTCGCCGCTGACGGTTCCCAGCTGGAAACTCGTGGCGACCTCTATGGCGTGCCAATTCAGGTCGGTGATCTACCAAAGGCCCTAACCCAGGCGGTGCTGGCGACCGAGGACCGTCGGTTCTATGACCATTTCGGCCTGGATATTATCGGCATCGCCCGCGCGGCCTATCATAACGTGCGAGCCGGACGTATCGTGCAGGGTGGGTCTACTCTGACGCAGCAGGTAGCGAAAAACCTGTTCCTGACGCCGGAGCGGTCCTACAAGCGGAAAATCCAAGAGGTGCTACTGTCGCTCTGGTTGGAGCACAAGTTCACCAAGGATCAGATCTTCACAATCTACCTCAACCGGGTTTACCTGGGCGCTGGCACCTACGGCGTGGACGCCGCAGCCCGGCGATATTTCGGCGTGCCGGCGACACGGATCATGGTTTATGAGGCGGCCATGATCGCCGGTCTCCTGAAGGCACCCAGTCGCTACAATCCGCGCGCCAATCCGGCGTTGGCGAAAAAGCGCACGGCCCAAGTCCTCAGGAACATGGTGGCCGCAGGCTATCTTACCGAGGCTGAGGCCGCCCAAGCGGCAAACCGTCGCCACAACCGTCTTCCCAGGACTAGACAGCTCGGGCGCTACTTCATCGATTGGGCGCTGGAGCAGGTGGCCGACTATTTGGTGCCTGGCGACCGCGACATTACTGTTTCCACGACCCTCAATCCTGCCCTGCAGATGGCGGCTGAACGCCGGTTGGCGTCGGTGTTAGACGGCCCGGGGAAGAAGGTTCAGGCTACGCAGGCCGCATTGGTCGCATTGGCCGGTGACGGAGCCGTCCGGGCCCTCGTCGGCGGCCGGCGCTACGCTACGAGTCCCTTCAACCGGGCTACGCAGGCCCGCCGACAGCCGGGCTCCGCGTTCAAACCGATTGTCTTCTTGGCGGCCTTGGAAACTGGCATGCGACCGACCGATACGATCCAGGACGCACCTATCACCATAGGCGATTGGACGCCACGAAACTTCAAGCGCAAGTTCCTGGGTGATGTCACCATTGCCGAAGCCCTGGCCCAATCACTTAATGCTGCGGCCGTACGGGTGGGCCAGAAGGCCGGGTTTCCGCGCGTCGCCGAGACTGCTAGCCGATTGGGTATACCGGGCGAGATCGCCGCTAAGCCCAGCCTTGTCCTCGGTACCCACGACGTCAGCCTAATCGATCTTACAGCCGCCTATGCGCCTTTTTCCAACGGCGGAATGGCTGTCTGGCCCTATGCCGTGCGAGAGATCCGTGACGCCGACGGCAAGTTGTTGTACGCCCGCTCTGGTTCGGGTCCCGGCCGTGTCATTGCGTCGCAGCACGTCGGCCAGATGAACCGTATGATGGCCGATGTCATCGTCAGCGGAACGGGAAAGACCGCGCGTCTGGACCGGCCTGCCGCGGGTAAGACCGGTACCAGCCAAAACCACCGTGACGCCTGGTTCATCGGCTATACGGCCGATTTGATTGCCGGCGTTTGGATTGGCAACGATAACGGCAAGCCAATGAATCGTGTCACTGGGGGCGGCCTACCTGCCATCTTGTGGAAGCGGTTTATGACCGATGCTCACCGGGGCCAGTCAAAGGGCGCACTGCTCGGCGTTGACGGTCCGGCCACGATCCCGTCGCGCTTGGCCGCGTCCAATGAGCAGGAAAAGGAAAGTCTATGGGACCGGATTCTCTCCGTCGTCAAAGGCGAGGATTGAACCCGGCGAGCCTCAGGCCTGGCCAATCCGCCACTGTATGCAGTTGTTAATGACTGAGCGGACATGAACGTAGGCGACTTTGATGTCTGGAAACGGTTCACCTGCTAAGATTTCGACGTCTTCCTTCGCTGCGGCAGGTTGACGAGTTCGAGTTTCAGAAGGCGTCTCCGGTGCCATTTTCGGTCATCCGCGCGATCGTTGCCGTGGTGGAATACCCATCCTCCAGTTCGACGATGACGATCTGCCCACCCCAGGATTGCACCTCCGGCGCGCCAACCACTTGGTCAACGTTGTAATCCGCGCCTTTGATTAAGACGTCCGGTTTCAGGAGCGTAATCAGATCGATTGGCGTATCCGCGTCGAACAGAACACATTGGTCCACATGGGCCAGGGACGCTAAGACGGTTGCCCGGGCGGTCTCGTTTTGGATCGGCCGCGCCTCGCCCTTCAGGCGTTTTACCGACGCATCCGAATTGAGCGCGACCACCAAGCGGTCACAAGCGTTGCTGGCTTGCCGCAACAGGGACACATGTCCAGGGTGGAGAAGATCAAAACATCCATTGGTGAAACCCACTTTGAACCCCTGGCGTCGCCAAATCGCAACCCGATCACGGGCCTGATCATGGTTAAGCAACTTTGCTTCGGCTCGGAAAATGTCCTGGTGATGGAGTGTCGCCTCCACCTCCGTTAGATAAGCGGCTGCGGTTCCCGCTTTTGCGACCACGATCCCAGCGCAAACATTAGCTAGCCTGGCTGCGTCGGGAAGCGACGCGCCCGCCGCCAACGCGCCCGCGATAGTTGCAACCACGGTGTCGCCGGCACCCGAAACGTCGAAGACCTCGCGCGTCTCAGCGGGCAGGTGATGGACGTCTCCGGCTTCCGCTAGCAACATGCCGTCCTGGCTCAGTGTCACCAGCACGGCAGGTAAGTCGTGACGATCGGCAATCGCCTTGGCGGCGTCCGCGGCATCGTCGATGTCGACGGCAGACATGCCGCTAGCTTCTTGGATTTCCTTGCGGTTCGGTGTGATCACATCGGCGCCGGCGTAAATCCCGTAATCGGGCCCCTTGGGATCGACGATTACCAGAATACCGGCAGTCCTAGCCGCTCTGATCAGGCGCTGGGCGCGCCCGCGGCTCAGTACCCCCTTGCCATAATCGGAAAGCACCAGAACGTGGTGGGCGGGCATGGCGACCTCGGCTCTGGCGACAAGGGCGTCCCCGGTTGTGTCATCCAGGGGCTCCGAGACCTCCGCGTCGGCGCGGAGGATTTGCTGTGTTCCAGCGACAAAGCGGGTCTTGATGGTGGTCGGCCGAGTATCGTGGCGGATCAGGTCGGCGGACGCTATCCCCAGCCCCGCTAAGGCGGTGTCGATTTCATCGGCCGCCGTATCGTCGCCGGTGAGCGCCATAAGAGTCACCTTTCCACCCAATGCGGCGACGTTGCGGGCCACGTTGCCAGCGCCACCCAGCATGGCGGTTTCTCTTTGGATGCGCAGGACGGGGACCGGCGCTTCGGGTGAGATCCGCGCTACCTCGCCGGTAATGAACCGATCAAGCATGACGTCACCCACGCAAAGGACGCGTACTGATGCGATCCTTGAAACCAATTCAATGAGATCGCTGCTCATGCCTTCACAAGTCCCAACTCCAATTCCAAGGCGCCACAGAGCATCTGACCCAGCGTGATGTGCATCTCCTGAATGCGCGCGGTAGTGTTGGAGGGTACCACGAGGTAAGGGTCGGCAATGTCAGTCATGCGCCCGCCGCCCTTGCCGCCGAGTGCGGCGGCCACGCAATCCATAGCGCGGGCCTGACGGAGGCCGAGAATGACATTTTCGCTCTCGCCCGAGGTTGAGATCCCGATGGCCACGTCACCCGGTTTGGCCAGGGCCGCGATCTGGCGAGCAAATATCTGATCGAATCCCAGATCGTTGCCGCCGGCGGTTAGCGCCGACGAATCTGTCGTCAGGGCAATGGCGGCGATGGGGTCGCGGCCGGTCTTGTAACGGATGGTTAATTCCGTGGCCAGGTGTTGGCAATCGGCAGCACTGCCGCCATTGCCGAAAAATAGTATCTTGCCACCTGCCTCGATGCTGCTCTTTGCCGCTAGTACCAAAGCGGTAAATGGCTCTTGCAGGGCCTCGTGAGTAGCCACCCCGACCGCGGCGTGTTCATCGAACTCGGAGTTGTAAAAGGCGTTCAGGTCCACCGTATCCCCCTAGAGATTAATGCGTTCGCCGGTCCGTAGACTGTCCAGGACAGCGATTGTCGCGGCGCTGGTTTCAATCAACTCTGTCTCGTCGATGGGCGCGGGCCCGCCGGTAGTGACGGCCGCGATGAATGCCGCGGTCGCACCCCTGAAACCCTTGTCCTGGCTTCCTTTCCAAGGCGCCGTCCGGTTATCACCCATGACCTCGAGGCTCTTGAAGCTCTCGAGTATGTACGATGCGCCGCCGGCGTGGGCTTCAATTCGCTCCTTGCTAGCGCCCGTGTTGCCGCGCGCCGTGTATACAATGTTAGCGATGGAGCCGTCGGCGAACCGGAGCGCAATGGTAGCATCATCACTGGCGCCATCGGTGACTTGTGCCGCCTCGGCGCTAACCACCGCGATGGGTTCGGCAACTAGAAACCGTGCCAGATCAATGAAATGACACGCTTCGCCCAGTAACCGCCCGCCGCCTTCGCCGGCCGCATGCACCCAATGTTCGGCCTTGATGGCGCCGGCGTTGATCCGCATCTGAATGACTTTTGGCCCAGCTTGGCCCGCTAAGCCGTTCCGCAAGCGTTTGGCTGCCGGCGCAAAGCGGCGGTTGAACCCGACCTGAAAGAAGGCGCCATCATTTGCTTCCCGAGCCGTAACTACGGCGTTAAGACCGTCCCAATCAAGCGCCAGCGGCTTTTCCACCAGGACATGCTTGCCGGCGGCCAGCGCCTGGGCGGTGAACGCCGCATGGGTGTCATGCCGTGTCGAAATCATCACCGCGTTGATGGCTGGATTGTCGAAAATGGCGGCCGGGTCCGTTTCGGCGTGATCGAAACTGAAGGTTTCCTGACCGTGTTCTGCGCTCGGGCCTCGCTGTGTGACAATGGTGTGGAGATGAGCATCCGGCGCAGCCTTGACTTCCGGTAGAAGCACCGTGCGAGCGAAATTCCCGGCCCCAATGGCGCCCAGAATGCAGGTTCCGGTAACCGCCGCGCAAGCAACGAAATTAGGCCGGACGATCCGGTCCACGTCATTTGGATAGTCAAGGACCACTCCCAGGTGGGGTTCGCTTCCCCCGGTGACCAGATCGTAGGCGCGTTCCGCCGCGTCGATGGAGAACCGATGCGAGATCAGTGGCGTCACGTCGAGATGAGTGGTGCGGCCCGGCGACATAAGCCGCAGGGTCTCCGCCAAGTTGTCGCGCTCCGTCCAGCGGACCCAGCCCTCTGGATACTTGACCCCCCGGTTCTCAAACTCCGTGTCATATCGGCCCGGTCCGGAGGACCGGGACACAATGATTTGCAGTTCCTTCTTCATGAAGTCGGCATAGGGGAAGGCCGTGCCCGTGAGGCCCACCATGACGACGCGGGCCCGGTCCCGAGCTAGCGCAGCGGCGGTCTCAAAGGGTTCGCTCGATTCCGTAGCCGCGGCGATGATAACGCCATCACAACCCCGTCCGGCGGTGATTTCGCGTACGGCGGCCGCCAGGCCGTCGTCGGCTAGGTTGCAAGCCAACTCGACGCCAAGCTCGCTAGCGAGTTTAAGGCGACCCGGATCATAGTCTAGGGCCACCACCCGCGTGCCCGACAGAGTGAGGATCTGCGCCGCCAACTGGCCCACGAGCCCGCATCCCAGAACGGCAACCACATCGCCCAGTCCGGCACCCAGGTTTCGGACCGCGTGCATGGCGATGGCGCCCAGGGTGGCGAAGCTGGCGGCCTCGTCGGTGACATCGTCCGGAACGGCGGCCAGAAGGTTTTCCGGCACCGCGTTCACCTCGGCGTGGTTGGCAACGCCGGCACCAGCCATGGCAACCCGCTGGCCGACTGCATAAACGCCCTCCAGCCCGACGCCCACACTGATCACGTCGCCGGCCGCCGAATATCCCAAAGGCAGGGGTTCGTCTAACCGGGTCAAAACGTTTTGGAAGGTCGCCTTGAGACCGTCACGCTTCGCCTTTTCGATGACCTTCTTAACTAGGTCAGGGCGGGCTTTCGCCTTGCCAGCCAGGCTCTTCTTGGCGAAGTCTACGACCATGCGTTCCGTACCGGCGGAGATCAAGGAGGTGCGGGTGCGGACCAGCACATGGCCCCGTTTCACCTGTGGTGCCGGTACGTGCTTCAGGGCTAGGCGGCCGGTCCGCCGACTTTGAATGACCTGCTTCATGTGCTCTTTTACTCCACTTTTCACCATAGATGCAAAGACCTGATTCCATTGGAAAAATGAACAAAATGACTTTGTTCGCCGGTGATGGCGCGCTATGAAATGGTAATGTGTGGAATTGCGGCCATTTTTGCTTATTGCGCCAGTGCACCGGGTGTGGTGGTGGATGAGCTGATGAAGATAAACCAGGCGATGATCCGGCGCGGTCCCGATGGCGGTAGCCATTGGATATCCGACGACAGCCGTGTCGGACTGGCGCACCGGCGGCTTGCTATTATCGATCCTGAACCGCGCGCCAACCAACCCATGGTGGTAAACCAGCGCTACTGGATCACGTTCAACGGTGAAATCTACAACTATCGGGCTTTGCGGACGGCGCTTATTGATGAGGGTGTTGCTTTAACTACGGAGTCGGATACGGAAGTCTTGCTCCGTCTGTACGAACGCGACGGCGCGGAGATGGTTCACAAGCTCCGGGGCATGTTCGCCTTAGTGATCTGGGATTACGTCAAACGCCGGTTGTTCCTGGCTCGCGACGCCTTTGGGATCAAGCCCCTATACTTTTCCGACGATGGCGCGACGGTTCGGGTCGCGTCAACGGTCAAGGCCTTGCGCGCCGGCGGACATGCCGGGAATGGCGATCCGGACCCAGCTGGGCATGTCGGGTTCTTCCTGTTTGGCAGCGTGCCGGAGCCGCACACTCTCTACGCCGATATTGAGGCCTTGCCGGCTGGCCATACCCTGACCATTGGCGCCGATGGCGGGCGTCGGATAGTCACGTATTTCAGTCCCCGCGATATCTTGGCCGCCCCACGCGACGGTGCGGCGGAGGTGAATCTCCGTCATCACCTTTTGGATAGCGTCCACCATCATTTCGTTGCCGACGTGCCAGTAGGCGTATTTCTGTCGGCCGGGCTCGATTCCGCGTCTATTACGGCGTTGGCGTCTGAAAGTCAGCAAGGCGATTTGCGAACCTTTACGCTTGGCTTCGAGGAATTTGTTAACTCAAAGCGCGACGAGGTGCCTTTGGCGCGACTAATAGCTAAGCGTTACAGGACAACCCCGAAGATCGAGCGCGTTGCCCGACGGCATTTTGACGGGGCACTGCCCGACATCATTTCGAGTATGGATCAGCCGACCATCGACGGCGTGAATACCTATTTCGTCGCGCGGGCGGCGGCCCGTGGTGGGTTAAAGGTGGCTCTTTCGGGGCTTGGTGGCGATGAGATGTTTGCCGGCTACGACACCTTTCGCCGAGTGACAAGTTTGTCCCGATGGCTTGGTTGGGTCCCCGGTTTATCGACCCTCGGAAAGGGGCTGCGCACCGTCTCGGCGCCGCTAATGGGTCCCATGATGAACCCAAAGTACGTCAGCCTGCTAGAATACGGCGGGTCGACCGCCGGAGCCTACCTGCTGGGTCGTGGCCTGTTCTTGCCTTGGGAGTTGCCGGGCCTCATGGATCCCGATTTTGCCGCTGAAGGCTGGCGCCAGCTGGAGCCACTGGTCAGGCTGGAAAATACCATTGCCGGCCTCAGCAACGCGGAAAATCGCGTTCGGATTCTGGAAATGTGTTTCTACATGCGCAACCAGCTGCTGCGCGACGCCGATTGGGCAGGTATGGCCCATTCCCTTGAGATCCGGGTGCCGTTTGTGGATGTGGACTTGTTTAAGGCCCTGGCGCCGGTGCTGGGCACGGATATCAGCCCGACTAAACAGGATATGGCAGCAACGCCGCTGTCGGCCTTGCCGTCGGATGTTCGCTACAAGCCAAAAACAGGGTTTTTCGTGCCGGTCGAAAGGTGGCTGAACCAGGCTGGCGACGGTATCAACGACAACCGCGAATCTAGTCTACGGGGTTGGGCGAAGCGGGTTTACAAGGCGCAGATCGCGGCCTAACCCGCGACATGATCCCGAAAATAGGCAACCGTTTTCTTAAGGCCTTCGGCCAGGGGTACGGTGGGCGCCCAACTCAAGGTCTGCCTCGCCTGGGTAATGTCTGGGCACCGCTGCAGGGGGTCGTCTTGGGGCAGTTCATGGAACGTCAGGTGTGACTTCGCGCCGGTCTCAGCGATCACCAATTCGGCCAATTCCTTAATGGTGAATTCCCCTGGATTGCCCAGATTTATCGGTCCGGTGACACTTTCGTTGGCGTTCATCAGCCGGATAAGGCCGTCGACCAGATCATCCACGTAGCAGAACGACCGAGTTTGTGATCCATCACCATAGATGGTGATGGGGTCGCCCTTTAGCGCCTGGACGATGAAGTTCGATACGACTCGACCGTCGTTAGGATGCATGTTCGGGCCATAGGTATTGAAGATCCGGGCCACCCGGATTTTCAGGTCGTGTTGGCGTTTGTAATCGAAGAACAGCGTCTCGGCGCAGCGTTTGCCCTCATCGTAACACGAGCGAGGCCCGATGGGATTGACGTTGCCTGTGTACGGCTCGGGCTGCGGATGTATTTTTGGATCGCCATAAACCTCGCTGGTGGATGCCTGCAGGATGCGCGCATTGGTGCGTTTCGCGAGGCCTAGCATGTTGATCGCGCCATGGACGCTGGTTTTCGTCGTCTGCACGGGATCGGACTGGTAATGTACTGGCGAGGCGGGGCAGGCTAGGTTGTAGATTTGGTCGACCTCCACATAGAGCGGGAAGGTGACGTCGTGGCGCATAAGTTCGAAATGCGGTTCGTTTAGGAGATGTGCGATGTTGTCCTTGGTGCCCGTGAAGAAGTTGTCCAGGCACAGTACATCATGGCCCTCCGCGACCAGGCGGGTACAGAGATGCCGGCCTATGAAGCCGGCGCCGCCCGTGACAAGGATGCGTGTTCGCTGATGCATCGGATGGGTTTAGCATCCCGATTCCAGCCGGGCAAATTGAAAGGAGCGGAGCGCTGGGGTAAGGATTTGAGGGAATCGCCGCATCGAACGGAATTGATCCACCAGAACTACACTTCGCCATGGCATTAAATTCCTCACACCCGATAATTGTCGCCGACGGCCTCGGCAAACGTTTTGGCGACGTGATGGCCGTGGACAGCATTAGCTTTCAAGTTCGTCCGGGTGAGACCGTGGCGCTGCTGGGTGGCAACGGAGCCGGCAAGACGACCACCATGGCTATGCTCTTGGGATTGTTGAATCCGTCCGCCGGCCAGGTTCGCATCTTTGGTGCCGACATGGTCCACGATCGCTACAAAGTTTTGGCCCGCATGAACTTCTCTTCGCCTTACGTAGACCTGCCGCGGCGGTTGACACCGCGCGAGAACTTGACTGTTTACGGTCACCTCTATGGTATCCGGAGCGTGGCCGCGCGGGTCGAAACCCTGGTCCGGGATATGGAAATGGAGGCCTTCGTGGACCGGCCTATGGGCACTTTGTCAGCGGGTCAGGATACGCGCGTCGCCTTGGCCAAAGCCTTGATCAATTCGCCAGAGGTATTGTTGTTGGATGAGCCGACGGCGTCCCTCGACCCGGAGACAGGCGATCGCATGCGCGGCTATCTAGAAGGCTATCGAGCCGAGACCCGCGCCGCCATTCTGCTCGCATCCCACAACATGGCTGAGGTCGAACGTATATGCGATCGGGTGTTGATGATGCGCGACGGGAAAATCGTCGACGCCGGCTCACCGTCGGCGCTCATCGGCAAGTACGGCCGGGAAAATTTGGAGGAGGTGTTCCTGCATATTGCCCGCGACGGGGAGGTAACGGGCGTATGATGGGAACACCTGCCCTCCGACGTGTCGGGGCGATGATCCTGCGTCACGCCTATGTCCTTCGCCGTTCCTGGCCGCGCCTCCTGGAATTGGCCTATTGGCCGACAATGCAGCTGGTCCTTTGGGGTTTCGTGACCAAGTTTTTCATGGGCCATTCGTCCTGGGTGGCCGACGCGGCCGGCGTTCTGATCAGCGCCGTATTGCTTTGGGATATCCTGTTTCGGTCCAACTTGGGAGTTGCGCTGTCATTCATCGAGGAAATGTGGTCGCGGAACCTGGGGCAGCTTTTCGTCTCACCCTTGCGACCTATGGAGCTGATCGGTGCACTAACATTCATGAGTTTTCTGCGCACTCTAATCGCGGCGACGCCGGCGGCCTTTCTAGCCTTGCCGTTGTTTGACGTCTGGGTATTTTCGCTCGGTTTCCCGCTGGCGGCCTTCTTTTTCAACCTGCTGGTCATGGGGTGGTGTGTCGGGCTGACTGTTTCGGCATTGGTCTTGCGGTTCGGATTGGCGGCGGAGAGCCTGTGTTGGTTGGGAATTTTCCTGGCGGCCCCGATCAGCTGCATTTACTATCCACTCGCGACCTTGCCCGACTGGCTTCAGATGATCGCTAATGTACTTCCCGCCGCGCCTGTTTTCGAGGGTATGCGTGCGGTTTTGTTCAACGGCGTCTTCCGCTGGGATCTGTTTTGGCAGGCGGTCGGGTTGAATGTCCTCTATCTGACTTTGGCCAGCGCGCTGTTTCTAAAAATGTTCCAGATCGCCCGGGAACGCGGACTGCTCTTGCAACAAGGCGAGTAAGCTCACGCCTTATCAGTGACGTTGGCCTCGGCGAAGGTAGCCATGCCATTGTGGCAGGCGGCCGCGGCCTTGACGATATTAACGGCTAGTGTCGCGCCCGTCGCCTCGCCAAGCCGCATATTCAGATTCAGCAATGGCGACATAGCCAGCTTCTGTAGTAGAAGACGGTGACCCGGCTCGGCCGAGGCATGTGCTGTGAGGCAATGGTCGAGGGCATTCGCTGACGCGGACTTCAGCGCTCCAGCTGCAGCCCCTGCCATGAATCCGTCCAGTAATACGGGCACCCGGTTCAGCCGGGCCGCGATGATTGCGCCCGCCATGGCCGCTAACTCTCGTCCGCCCAGGCACTGCAGGGCCTTCATGCCGTCGATCAAATGCGGCGCGTGGCGGCGGACGGCGTCGTCGACCACCTTCATCTTGGTCTCAAACGCGAGCTCGGTGACCCCCGTACCGGGTCCGGTCCAGTCCCTGGCGTCGCCGCCATAGAGGCCCATGCAAAGGGCTGCGGCGCTAGTGGTGTTGCCGATCCCCATTTCACCGACACACAGGAGATCGGCGTTCTCGGGAACGGCGGCCATGCCACGGCCAAAGGCGTCTAGGAATTCCGCCTCATCCATGGCTGGTTGCATAGTGAAGTCGGCGGTGGGGATATCAAGGTCTAGGGCGATGACTTGTAATTCGGCGCCGGCCTGGGCGCAAAGCTGATTCACCGCGGCGCCGCCAGCCTCGAAGTTGTCGACCATTTGCGCGGTGACTTCGGCTGGATACGCCGAAACCCCCTTTGCAACCACGCCATGGTTTCCAGCGAACACGCGCACTGCGACCTTATCGGTTGCCGGTGGGTGGCGGCCTTGCCAGGCGGCAAGCCATAAGGCGACCTCCTCCAAACGGCCCAGCGACCCCGGTGGTTTGGTGAGCTGGGGCTCGCGTTCCTTGGCGGCTTCGGCGGCGGTATTGTCCTGGCTAGGCAGATCGCTCAGCAGGGCGCGGAGCGCGTTCATATCGGAAATTGCCATGGTATTCGTCATAGTTAAAATTTCGCAGCCTTCCGCCGCCTTGTCCATCGGCAATGGCGTGCGGCGCATCTCTTTCCTTTATGGGGCAATGCACTACCATCGGGCCATGACGATTCATGATCGCGCACAATGGGAGGTTCTGGTTAGTGCCTGGCTTCGAGATTTTGCCGTGGCCGGCACGTTCTTGACCCGCTTGCCGTTCCGCCCGACGCCGCCCGTGGACATGGCCGAGCTTGGGCCGGCGGCGCGTGTGTTCCCGCTGATTGGGCTTGTGGTCGGGATCTCCGGTGGCGGCGCCTTGTGGTTGGCCGGGCAGGCAGGCCTACAACCCATGGCCTGCGCAATCATTGGATTGGCAGCGACGGTCTGGATAACGAGCGCGTTGCATGAAGATGGCCTAGCCGACTTTGTTGATGGTATTGGTGCCAGGGATCGGACGCGGCGCCTTGCGATCATGCGAGATTCACGGATTGGCGCCTTCGGCGTGCTGGCTTTGATTTTTTCGATCGGGTTGAAGGCGGCGTTGTTGGCTGGATTCGCTGGGTCCGGCTTGATGGCCGTCGCGTTGATCGGCGCTGCCGCCGCGTCACGTGGCGTTATGCCGGTGCTCATGTTCGCCCTGACGCCCGCCCGGGCCGATGGGTTGGGCCGGGACGCGGGACGGCCAACGACACTGGAAATGGGCACGGCGGCGGCCTTCAGCATCACAATTTTGTTCATCCTGTTCGACTGGCAACCTACCCTTTTGGCCTTGGCTCTGGCTCTCATCTCGACCACCGTGCTGGGCTGGCTTGCCCAGCGTCGCTTGGGCGGTTATACCGGCGATGTGCTCGGCGCCGCGCAGCAGGTCGCCGAGGTTTGTATTCTCATCGCCGCTGGAGCCTATGCCGTATGAGTATTGTGACACGTTGGTGGTTCGTTCGCCATGCCCCCGTTGTCGGCGTGACCGGCAAGATTTATGGCTCCGATGATGTCCAGTGCGATACCTCTGACACGGCGGCGTTTGGAGTTCTGGCTGGGACGCTTCCCGCTAAAGGCATCTGGATGACCTCCCATCTCTCGCGAGCCAAACTGACGGCCCAATCTATCGCCCTGGCCGGACTTGCCTATCCCGACCCGATTGTCGAGAAACATTTAGGCGAACAGAATTTCGGCGAATGGCAGGGCTCTAGTTGGAAGGACATGGAGGCCGCCGACCCGGACGCCTATTTCGAGTTCTGGCGTGAACCGGCCCGCAACGCGCCGCCCGGTGGCGAGAGCTTCGCCGATCTGATCGCCCGCACGGCAGACATCATCGACCGCTACACGGTCGATTACGCCGGCGAAGACATTGTTGCCGTCTGTCACGGCGGCACAATCCGCGCCGCGGTTGCCCATGTTCTGGGCCTGACGCCGGAACTCGGCATGTCGTTCACGATTGATACCCTGTCGGTGACCCGTTTGGAACATGTCGAAGGCGGATTGCTTCGTGGCAAGGGCGGGGCCTGGCGCATCGGCGCCATCAACCAGCCTTCCCACGGGCGTGGTGACGGCACTATTCAATGAGCGCGCCGCTCCCGCTGGTGACGCTGGTGCTGGGCGGCGCGCGGTCCGGAAAGAGCCGCTACGCCGAACAGCTTGTCGAGGGACAAGGCAAAGGCCTCTATCTCGCAACCGCCGAACCCATGGATGATGAGATGCGGGCTCGGATCGCCAAACACCAGGCGCGCCGGGGTGATATCTGGAAAACCATCGAGGAACCGCGCGAGCTGGTTGCCGTGCTCAATCGCGAGTCGTGCCCGGATCGACCAATCCTGGTCGACTGTCTGACACTTTGGCTCTCCTACGTCATGTTTCACGACATTTCGGCGGAGGGTGAGCTTCAGAAACTCATGGACCTATTACAATCGGGCGCTTTACGGGGGCCAGTGGTTTTCGTATCAAATCAGATCGGTCTGGGGGTCGTTCCCGACAACGAGGTTTCCCGTGTCTTTGTTGATGCTCAGGGCGAATTGAACCAACTGGTGGCGAAACTGGCGAACCGGGTTGTTCTGGTCACCGCCGGCCTGCCGCAGGTTCTAAAGGACGAGAACTGATGAGTAAGATTTCCGCCACCGTCATTACAGGTTTCCTTGGTGCCGGTAAAACCTCCGTCATCCGCCACATGCTAGAAAACGCTGGCGGTAAGAGAATTGCGTTGGTGATTAACGAGTTTGGCGATCTTGGCATCGACCGCGAACTGATTACCGGTTGCGGCATCGAAGGTTGCGAGGACGAAAACGTCATGGAGCTGGCCCACGGTTGCATCTGCTGCACCGTGGCCGATGATTTTCTGCCCACCATGGAAGCGCTCCTGGACCGGCCCGAGCCGCCCGAACACATCGTTATCGAGACGTCCGGTCTGGCGTTGCCTAAACCCCTGGTAAAAGCGTTCAATTGGCCGGAGATCAAGTCGCGGGTCACCGTCGACGGCGTCGTCACCGTCGTCGATGCGCCGGCCGTCGCCGCCGGACAGTTCGCCGACGATCCGGACGCTGTTCAGGACGCGCGGGAAGCAGACGAGGTGTTGGACCACGAATCGCCCTTGGAAGAGGTCTTCGAGGATCAACTTCTGTGCGCAGACATGGTGCTTCTAAACAAGTCGGACCTTCTGGATGGCAACGCTTTGGAACGCATACGTGCCGAGGTCAGGGACGGTGTTGCCGCGCAGGTAAGGCTGGTGGATGCGGTGCATGGCGCCATCGACCCAAAGGTCCTGTTGGGTATCGGCGCCGGCGTCGAGGACGTCATCGATGGTCGCTGGTCTCACCGCGACGCTGAGGACGACCACGACCACGACGATTTTGAGAGCTTCGTCCTTACCATGGGCGACATCGCCCATCCCGAAGAGCTGGAAGAACGCATCAAAGTGTGCGCTGTGGATCACCAGATCCTTCGGGTGAAGGGATTTGTTCACGTACCTGGCAAGGACATGCGCCATGTGGTCCAAGCCGTTGGTGCCCGGGTCCAGCGCTATTACGATCGGCCCTGGGCGGACGGGGAAGAGCGTCGAACTGAACTGGTCATCATCGGCGAAGTCGGCCTGGATCAGGCTGCGATCGGGCGCGCCCTGGCCGGCAACTGACATGCACCTCTTAGCCGCTCAACCCGGTGGCGTCTCCGATGGCTCAGAAGCCTTCGATCTCGGTCAGACCCCTGGCGATATCGTCGTTATTTCTGCCGCCGATACAGAATTGACCCTTTTAGCCCAGGCCCGTTCCAAACGGCCGGCAGATGGGTTCCCAAGTGTGCGCCTGGCCAACATGATGCACCTGGCGCACAACATGTCCGTTGATTTGTACGTCGAGGACATTATCACCCACGCCAAACTGGTGCTTCTGCGCATCCTGGGTGGACGCGGCTATTGGCCCTATGGCTGCGACGAGATTGCGGCGATTTGCGCAAAGGGGGGCATCCCCGTCGCGTTTCTGCCAGGCGATGACCAGCCTGATGCGGAATTGGCGGCGCTCTCGACCCTGGACGCCGACGCCCAGCATCGGTTGTGGCAGTACCTGGTGCACGGTGGTCTGGAGAACGCGTTGGATTTTCTATGTTACGCCGCTGGGCTGATTGGGTTCGAGACGGATTGGCAGGAGCCCCGGCCCCTGGTGCGCGCCGGGCTGCACTTTCCGGGTGCCGCGAACACGGATCTGGCCCGGGTGCGGTCTAAGTGGGTCGAAGGCCGGCCAGTGGCAGCGTTGGTGTTCTACCGGGCACTGGTGCAGGCGGGCAATCTCTGGGCAGTAGAGGCGGTGATCGAGGGGCTAGTGGAGGCAGGTCTCAATCCGTTACCGATCTTCGTCGCCAGTTTGAAGGATCAAGTAGCGGCGGCGACGTTGGAAACCCTAATGGCCGAAGAGCCGCCGGCTGTGATCCTGAATGCTACCGGCTTCGCCGTTTCTGCGCCGGGCCAGGACCGGACCGCCGGGCCCTTCGATATCGAAGGCGCACCGCCGGTTCTTCAGATCGTGTTCTCGGGGGGTGACGAAGAGGCCTGGCGCGACGGCGCCCGGGGACTGAGCGCACGTGACATCGCCATGAACGTGGCATTGCCAGAGGTGGACGGGCGCGTGTTGACGCGCGCGGTCTCCTTCAAGGGAAGCGTGCGCCGCGATCCGCTGACGGAAACGGACATGGTGCGCTACGAGCCAGTCGCCGACCGGGTGCGCTATGTGTCCGAGTTGGCGGCTGCTTGGGCGGCGCTCCGGGACACGGCGGAGGCGGATCGGCGCATCGCCCTAGTGCTCGCCAATTATCCGAACCGGGACGGGCGTCTAGGAAACGGCGTGGGCTTGGATACGCCGGCCGGCGCGGTTGAACTTTTTGGCGCGCTGAAAAAGGCGGGCTATAGCATAACGGATATCCCCGCTAGCGGCGACGCTCTCATCGACCTGGTCATGGCCGGACCGACGAACGCCTTCGAGAATCTAGACAATCGCGATATCTCAGAAACCCTCGCAATAGCCGACTATCAGATTTTCTTCGGCGCCTTGCCGAAGGCGGTGCGGAATGCCGTGACGGACCGTTGGGGCGCGCCAGAGGCAGATCCCTTCTTCCGATCGTGCGAGGTCGATTGTGGGCATTTCGCCGTTCCCGCCTTTCGGTTGGACAACGTCGCCGTCTGCCTGCAACCGGCCCGAGGCTACAACATTGACCCAAAGGAGACCTACCACGACCCGGACCTGGTGCCGCCTCACAACTACCTGGCCTTCTACGCCTGGCTGCGCACCGCATTCCGGGCCCACGCGGTGATCCACTTCGGCAAGCACGGCAATTTGGAATGGCTACCCGGAAAGGCCTTGGCGCTCTCCGAGGATTGTTTCCCGGAGGTGGCCCTCGGACCGTTGCCAAATATTTATCCCTTCATTGTCAATGACCCGGGCGAGGGTACGCAGGCGAAGCGTCGCACCAGTGCGGTCATCGTTGACCACCTGACGCCACCTTTGACGCGGGCCGAGAGTTACGGTCCCTTGAAGGATTTGGAGCAATTGGTTGACGAATATTATGAAGCCGCCGGCATCGATCCGCGCCGCCTCAAGGTTCTGACCCGGGACATCCTGGAACTCTGTCATGCCACGGGTCTCGACGCGGACTGCGGTATCGCACCCGCCGACGATGACGGTGCGGCCTTGGGAAAGCTCGACAATTATCTCTGTGAGCTTAAGGAAATGCAGATTCGCGACGGCCTGCACGTCTTCGGCCGGTCGCCGGAGGGGCGGTTGCTGACTGATCTCCTCGTGGCGTTGGTCCGTGTGCCGCGCGGCGCCGGAGAAGGGTCGGACGCTTCGCTGCACCGCGCCTTGGCGACGGACCTGGACTTAGCCTTCGATCCTTTGAACTGCGATATGGCGGCGCCCTGGACCGGCCCGAAGCCGACGATCTTGGCCGATGATGCGCCGTGGCGTAGCCATGGCGATACAGTCGAACGCTTGGAGAATTTGGCCACCCGCCTGGTTGGTGGTGATGCGACCGTAGACCCGGCGTGGGTGGCCTCGCAGATCGTTCTCGATCATCTGAATGCAGCGATCCGGCCCGCCGTCGAAGGCTCGGGTAAAGCGGAAATCTGCGGCGCCATGACTGCCCTGGACGGCCGGTTCCTGGAGCCGGGAACGTCCGGCGCGCCGACCCGCGGACGGTTGGATGTCTTGCCAACGGGGCGCAACTTTTATTCCGTCGATACCCGTACCGTACCGACGCCGGCGGCCTGGAAATTGGGTTGGAAGTCTGCAGGATTGCTAGTGGAACGCCACATGCAGGATCACGGTTCCTGGCCGCGAACCATGGCGTTAAGCGCCTGGGGGACATCGAACATGCGCACCGGCGGCGACGATATCGCCCAGGCGCTGGCGCTTATGGGCGTGCAACCCACATGGGACACGGCTAGCCGCCGGGTCACAGGGTTCGAGGTGATGCCCGCCACCGTGTTGGGTCGGCCTCGGGTTGACGTGACGCTTCGGATATCGGGATTCTTCCGCGACGCTTTCCCGGGTCTGATTGATTTATTTGATTCCGCGGCTCGTGCTGTCGCCGTACTGGATGAGGCCGATGACGTGAACCCGGCAGCGGTGCGAGTGCGTGACGAAACCGCCGCGTTGGTCGCGGGCGGCATGGAGGAAACAGTGGCTGCGACGCGGGCCGGCTTTCGTGTCTTTGGATCAAAGCCGGGTGCCTACGGGGCCGGTTTGCAGGCACTGATGGATGAGAAGGGCTGGGAGACGGATGCGGACCTGGCCCGCGCTTATGTCGCCTGGGGTGGTTACGCCTACGGGGCGGGGGCTGAGGGCGCGGCCGAGCACGGTCTTTTTGAAACGCGCCTGAAGACCGTCGAGGCGGTGATTCACAACCAGGACAATCGTGAGCACGATCTTCTAGACTCGGATGACTACTACCAGTTCGAAGGCGGCGTCACCGCAGCCGTCCGTCATTTGTCCGGCGCTCAGCCCAAGGTCTACCACATGGACCACGCCCGGCCTGAGACGCCGCGCGCCCGCACCTTGGACGAAGAGATTGCGAGGGTCGTCCGCGCCCGGGTGGTCAATCCGAAATGGATCGAGGGCGTCATGCGCCACGGCTATAAGGGCGCCTTTGAGATGGCGGCCACGGTGGATTATATGGTGTCGTTCCAGGCCACCGCGCGCTGCGTGAAGGATCACCACTTCGACGCCGTGTTCGAGGCTTATCTGGATGATGAGGCGGTGCGCGATTTCCTGAAACAGCACAATCCTCAGGCACTTCAGGAGATGATTGACCGCCTCATCGAGGCCCAGGAACGTGGTCTCTGGCGACCCCGGCGCAATGATACGCGCGCCCTCTTGGATGGATTGCGCGCCCGGGCGTTCAACGCATGACTTCGCCGGTCCTGCGCGCTGGCCTTTGGATGATGGGGGCGCTGGCGTCCTTCACCACCATGGCCATCTGTGGCCGTGAGCTGTCCGCCGACCTGTCCACGTCACAGATCATGTTTTGGCGCAGCGCGGTCGCGTTTTTGCTGATCGTGTTATTGTTACAGGTCTCTGGTTGGGGGCAACTGAAGACTGGAATCTTCCGCATTCATGCATCCCGAGCTATCGTTCACTTCGGGGCCCAGTTTTGTTGGTTCTATGCCATTCCTCTTATCCCGCTCGCGGAACTGTTCGCCATCGAATTCACCATGCCTATTTGGGCCGCCATCCTGGCGGCCTTGTTCCTGGGCGAGCGTATGACGTCGGTCCGCATTTTAGCCATTGCCGTTGGGTTTGCGGGCGTCATGGTGATCATTCGTCCCGGTATAACTGAGGTCGGAACCGGCGCAACTCTCGCACTCGTGGCCGCCATAGGATACGCCGTTGCAGTCATCACGGTACGCGTGCTGGCGCAGCAAGATTCTCCTCTGTGCATATTGTTTTACATGACCCTGGTTCAACTCCCCATAGGGTTTGGTCTGGCATTGGAAAGTTGGGTATGGCCGGACCCGCAAACCAATGGACCTTGGATTGTTCTGGTCGGCTTCACGGGCTGTTCTGCTCACTACTGCATGGCGAGCGCCATGCGCCTAGCCGAAGCAACGGTGGTCGTTACTATGGATTTCATGCGTCTACCTTTGATCGCTCTGGTGGGCTATTTCGTGTATAATGAAGAGTTGGAGATTTCGGTCGCTGTCGGCGCGGTGCTGGTCTGCACCGGTATTTATCTGATCGTCCGGGATGCCGACCGCCGCGAAGTCGACGCATGAGCGCACTGCCGCCAATCTGGGGCGCGGGGCTTTGGATGCTTGGTACAATCACGTCGTTCGCATTGATGTCCGTGAGTGGACGAGAGTTGTCCACTGATCTAAGCACCATACAGATCCTGTTCTGGCGCAGCTTCGTGGGGTTCTGGATTATCCTGGTCCTGGTGCATTGGGCCGGGTGGGCAACGGTTAAGACAGATAATCTGAAGGTTCATGTAGGCCGCAACCTGGCGCACTTCGCGGCCCAGTTCTGCTGGTTCTATGCCATCGCGACCATTGCCCTGGCCGAAGTGACGGCGCTGGAATTCATGACGCCCATTTGGACAGCATTGATGGCGGCCCTATTACTGGGCGAAAGCCTGAGCCGCTTCCGCATGGCGGCCATTGCCTTCGGGTTGATCGGGACCTTGGTAATTTTGCGGCCAGGCTTCACCAACGTGGAGTTGGGCACTATGGCGGCGCTGGGGGCCTCCGTTGGGTACGCGGTCGGCATGACCACTGCGCGGTTCTTGGCGCTCCGCGAGACTGTCCTTCCAATTCTATTCTACATGTTGGTCTTACAGATGCCTTTGGCCCTCATTTTGGCCCTGATCTTGGATGACTGGAAATGGCCCCCCGCCGATAAGAGCTTCTGGGTTCTCTTGGTAGGTGTCTCCGGCATGAGTGCCCATTTCTGTATCAACCGGGCCGTGAAGTTGGCGGAAGCTGCAGCTGTTAGTATTCTAGGATTTCTTCGCTTGCCGGCCATGATTTTGGTGGGCTACATAGCCTACGGGGAAGAGCCAGAAATGTGGTTGATCGTTGGCTCTGTGCTGATCATCTTCGGTTTGTACTTGAATATTTGGGATTCAAGAGCCCGTGAAGGATGACCAAATCGTCGAATACCAACAAGGTTTCGAAATGGGATGGGGTCTGGCGAGAATATCGCCAACGCTGCCCACACTGCGACAGGGTGCAACTGTTCCGCGTCTAACTGAAGCCCGTGGAGAGATGCACGCACTGTGGAAAGAACTTCGGCTATATCTGCGCCGACGATCTGCCGCCCTATCTGACCATCTTGGTTGTCGGGAACATCATCGCACCATTTTTCATGCTAACCGACCGTCTCTATAGCTTGTCGGGATAGGTCCATGGAGCCATCCGGCTGCTGCTGGCGCTGTTACTTATGTTCTATTTCCTGCCGCGCCTGAAGGGCGTGGCGCTGGTCTGGATGTGGCGGATCGGTCTCACTGGAAACGGAACCCAGTGCGTTGAAGCCGGAGAATAAAAAAGATCAACTTCTGACTTATACGATAACTTTGATACAATCTAATCGAGAAAAACATCAGGAATTACCTCATTCCTGACGCGTAACCGCGGCGCCAGTTCATGGGAACCGCCAGCCCCATGCGCCGCAAGGCCGCGGAAACCGGCGATCTGTGCTATGGTGCGGTGGTGGTAAAGAACGGCGTGATCATCGGTTGGGCTCCCAGCAGCGTTATAGTTAATCGCGACCCGATGGCGCAGGTCGGAATGGAAGCCATTCGCGATGCGTCCGCCGGCGTCCTGGTATCCACGTCGCGATCGTGTCCCATGTGCGAAGGTGGTGGTTACTACGCCAGCATTGAGCGTATCTATGCCGCCAATACGGTCGATGGCATCACCAACGCCGGTCAGCCGCAGATGACTTATTACCGCTAGCCACCTTATTCGGTCTTCTTGGGCGGGAGGTCGTAATAGAGGGCCCCGTCAGGCTCGAAGGCCTTGAAGGCAAAAGCGAAGACGACGTCGTGAACAACATCGTGCCAGGTATCCGAAGCCGCGTCATGGCGTCTCACCGTTACATTTCCAACATCTCGCCCAAATGTGATGATCTTGGTGTCGTGAATGGAGTTCTGGCCCGGCTGCCAGCTTAGCACAACGCCCTCGTCGGCGATGACGCCGCGCTTCTGCAGCATTTTCAATGTCCAGGCGTTCCGACCCACCGCCACCACGCGGTCGAAGGGCCGCACACCCACGGGCAGCTCGAACATATCCAATCCGCCGCCGGCGCTGGAATCCATCCGCACGTAGGGCGTAGAGCCGTAGGGACGCGCGCTGGGGTCGTTCGGTACAAGAACCTGACCGTTCGGGTAGCGGGCGCGAAACCGACCGAAGGCCTCGACGCGGGATGGCACCCGCTTCAGGCGCGTTTTGACCAGTTCGCCTATGACCGCTTCGCCGGTGTATTGCTGCCACCAGGATCCGGTCAGGCGGTCGTACATAACCATGTCGAAGTTGCGGAGTCGCCCCGTATTGCCGAACAACACAGCTTTCCCGCCTTGGGCCGGCGGTAACTGCCGTTCAAAGACCACGCTGGAATTGCAAAGCGGACAATAGGTCACCAATATTGGTAGGTCGCCGACCCGATCGTTGACGATTTCATGCCAAAGTAGAATGCTGAGCGGATAGGCACGGGCGTTCGGACCGATCTGGAGGCTGATCACGGGCTCCAGTGTCCCGAGGCCCCGGGCCTTTGCTGCGGGAATAAACGTCGGGCTCCAGATGGGTGGGATCGAATCCCGCCTGGCACCATCAGAACGAATTTCCTTCAGATCGATAATTCGTTGGGCAAAATCCGTGTCTGGAAACTCGACTCGCCAATAGGGCATGCCGTCCTGAGCGTGTAGGTTCACCGGCTGGATCATCCCAAACAGCAGTATCGCCAACGAAATTGGGCCGGCGATGGACCGGGTTATGCGACGTGGGCCCCTTGCCTCTGCCATGGCGAGAATGCTACCCAACCTGCTAATGCCGGACAAACGAAGAGAGTGTAACAATGACCTCAAAGTCCAAAACCGAAATGACGGAAAACGAACTGGACGCTCGCCACGCCGAGAAGATGGCAAAGAAAAAGGCGGCCCGTGACAAGATCGTCGCCACCAAGACTATCGAAAAGGGTCTTTTGATTGTCCACACGGGCAAGGGCAAAGGGAAATCCACGGCCGCTATGGGTTTGGCCGTCCGGGCCATTGGAAATGGCATGAAAGTCGGCATTGTGCAGTTCGTAAAGGGCGTTTGGGAAACCGGCGAGCGCGTGGTTCTAGATAAATTCCCCGAGCTTTGCGTCATCAAGGCTATGGGCGAGGGGTTCAGTTGGGAAACCCAGGACCGCCAACGCGATATCCAGGCCGCCGAAAATGCATGGCAGATGGCCAAGGATATGATGGACGACGAAAGCTTCGATCTAATTATTCTGGATGAACTCAACATTCCACTTCGCTATGACAACCTGGATATCGACGCTGTTGTTAAGACGCTTCGGGTCAAACGCGAGAGGCTACACGTGGTGGTGACCGGTCGCAACGCCAAGGAGCCTTTGCTGGAGGCCGCCGACTTGGTGACCGAGATGACCATGGTGAAGCATCCTTTTCGGGCCGGCGTGAAGGCCCAAAAGGGCATTGAGTTTTAGGCGGCCGCGTTGAACTTCCGCCCCTTTCGCGCCCTGATGCTGCAGGGCACTGGCTCGGACGTGGGCAAGTCTATGTTGGCTGCGGGACTCTGTCGGGTTTGCGCGAATCGCGGCCTCAGGGTACGGCCTTTCAAGCCGCAGAACATGTCAAACAATGCTGCCGTCACGGTCGAGGGAGGGGAGGTTGGCCGCGCCCAAGCGCTTCAGGCGCTGGCCGCCGGCGTGCCCCTGAGTGTCCACATGAACCCCGTTCTCTTAAAGCCACAATCTGAGATCGGCGCTCAGGTGGTGGTTCAAGGCAAGATGGAGGGCAGTGCCAAGGCTCGGGATTATCACGCCCTCAAGCCCACCCTGATGCCCCGGGTACTGGAAAGCTTTGCCGTCGTGGGTGCCGACGCCGATCTCGTCATTGTCGAGGGTGCTGGCAGCCCATCGGAGATCAATCTGCGCGCCGGTGATATCGCCAACATGGGGTTTGCGCAGGCCGCAGACGTCCCCGTAGTCCTGGTTGGCGACATCGATCGAGGTGGCGTCATTGCGTCGATCTTGGGTACTTTCGAATTGCTTGAGGCCTCCGAACGTGCGCGTATTCACGGCTTCATTGTCAACAAGTTTCGGGGCGACGTCAGCTTGTTCGATGACGGCGTGACGATCCTGGAAGATCGCACCGGCGCACCGTGCTTTGGCGTCGTTCCTTTTTTCTCGGACGCCCGACGTCTGCCTCAGGAAGACGCCATGGCCCTGGAGTATCGGGAACGCGATGCACTTGGCGGGGCCATTAAGATCGCGGTGCCTCGTCTTGCACGGATTGCCAATTTCGACGATCTGGACCCGCTGGCTGCCGAGCCCGACGTGGCCGTCGTTATGATCGATCCGGGAACGGCCTTTCCGGGGGATGCGGATGTTATTTTTCTGCCCGGCTCCAAAGCGACCTTGGCGGATCTCCAACAGGTTCGAGACGAGGGCTGGGACACGGATATCCTCGCGCACCATCGGCGCGGCGGCATGATTGTGGGACTGTGCGGCGGCTACCAAATTCTTGGCCGCGCCGTCGCTGATCCCGACGGCATTGAAGGCCCGCCTGGCGAAGCTCCGGGACTTGGTCTGCTGGACGTCACCACTGTGCTGGGTGGGGACAAATCCTTGGTGGAACGCACCGGCACGGAGGTGGAAAGTGGGGAAGCAATTCGTGGGTATGAAATGCATATCGGTCAGACCTTGGGCCTAGACACGACGCGCCCTTGGCTGACCTTGGCCGACGGCCGCGCCGAGGGCGCTATTTCTGGGGATGGTCGAGTCATGGCCAGTTACTTGCACGGCGTCTTCGCGGCCGATGGGTTCCGTCGCCGGTTCCTGGAACGGTTGGGATCGCAGACCAGCGGTACGGCCTATGAAGCTTCCGTGGAGCAGGCATTGGACGACCTTGCTGCGCATATGGAGACGCATTTGGACTTGGATGCGTTGTTGGATGTGGCTCATTGAGTTGGTCACCTAACCCTTCCGTTTTCGCGCTACACGCAGACCGACGTTAACGCGCATTCCGCTTAAGACGCGGTCCTAATGAGACCAATCCAACACCTTGCATTGGTCGTATAGTTCGTGATGACTGAAACGCCATTGACTTACTCTTTCCCTGATCTCACCGTCTTCTATGACGGCTCCTGCTCTTTGTGCCGTAGGGAGATCGAGTTCTATCGCCGCCGGGTTGATTCAAACCGTACCCGTTGGGCTGATGTCAGTGCCTGCCCCCCAGAGGCCCTGCCTGAGGGCCTCACGCGTCAGGATGCGATGGCGCGCTTTCATGTGCAGCGCGCCGATGGCGCATTGATCTCTGGCGCTGGCGCCTTCGCCGAACTTTGGGCGCACACCCCCGGGTTTCGATGGCTTGGCTGCGTGGCGCGATTGCCCATCATCCATGCTGTGTTGGATTGGGCGTATGGCATCTTTTTGGACTGGCGACCGGTCTTGCAGAAGATCCTGTCCAGATCCTGCAAAACCTGACCCTACCGCTCAGCCGGTTTCGCTGCTAAGATTCGGGACGAAGTGAGCAAGGCGCAATCGCATTTTCCCGGTGGACCTGGGCGTCCGCCTCGCTGATCATGGGGTGGAAGCTATTTTTTTCACAACTTCATCTGCCGGCAGGAATTGCCCGTGCTCTTGACCTCCACTACCAAAGGAGTTCTCTATTTTCTGTCCTCCATTGGCTTCATTGCCTTGGTAGACACGACGTGTAAGTTCTTTACGGACGAGCTCCACGCCGTGGTTTTGGTCTGGGGGTACTTTGTAGGTATCACCCTTTTCGTCACGGGATACTTTACCATCCGGGGTCAGTTGGGCTTCCTCAAGACCGAACGGCCAGTGGCCCAGATCGTTAGACCAGGTTTTCTGGTGCTCTCTATTTCAGGTCTGTTCGTGGGGCTGACCTACCTGCCTATGGCGGAGGCTACAGCCATCGGCTTCACGGGTCCGTTGTTCATTGTTGCCCTGTCCGTGCCCATGCTGGGGGAGCGGGTTGGTTGGCACCGGTGGCTGGCGGTCATAGTAGGGCTGGCCGGCGTCTTGGTGATCGTCCGACCGGACGGGGTGGTGTGGCATTGGTCGGCGGTGACCACGCTTCTGGGCGCCTTCTGTTTCGCCATTTTTCAAATCCTGACCCGCAAGCTGGCCAGCTTGGAGAAGCATCAAACCACCCTCATGTACACCAGTCTGGCTGGCACCTTTTGGGTGAGTCTTTTGGCGCCATTCTTCTGGACACCGCCGTCGGTTGATCACGCGGTTATGTTCTTGATTATCGGCGCCATGGGGGCCGCCGCTCATTTCTGCATGATCCAGGCGTTCGCTCATGTCCAGGCGTCACTGCTAGCGCCGTTCAATTATTCAAAGTTGATCTGGATGATTATCCTTGGCTACCTGGTGTTTGGCGACGTGCCCGGCCTAGATACGCTCGTAGGCAGTGCTATCATCGTCAGCGCAGGCCTCTACGTCCTCTACCGAGATCGGAGGAGGGCGGCGGCCTAAGTCGCCGCACCGAAGGGAACGGCGTGTGAAGACAAATGGTTGTTTTTGCCCGGTTCCTGGCCGTCCCCTCCATTGCCGCCTTGCCCCTCGTTGGCTGTCCGCGGCCTGCCGGCGACTACAAAGATGAGTGAAATTGTGGCGAACATGCCTCTCATCAAACTGGGCCGATGCGGACAAGGATAAGGCCTGCGACCACGCCAACCATCACCAGATTGGCGACGATATAGAGTTTGAGGGCACGGCGGATATCCGTGGACCCGACCTGCGCCGTGCCATCACCTATCCATGCGCCATCGATGACCCTTTCCGCGTACTTGCGTGGGCCCGCCAGGGCGATATTGAGTGCGCCGGCCATGGGTGCTTCGGTCCAACCCGCCGTAGGCGAGCCGTGTTTACCCGCATCCCGCCACATTATCCGCCAGGCGGCGATCGGGTTGGCGGTGGGCGCGAAGAAGGCGGCTACCACAATGAACAGGCCGGCCAGGCGCGACGGCAGGATATTGAGCGCGTCATCCAGTTTAGCCGCCGTGAAGCCGAAGGCGGCGTAGCGTGTATTTTTGTAGCCGATCATGGAGTCCATGGTATTCACGGCCTTGTAGATGCAAAGCCCTGGCAGGCCGAACAGGAGGTAATAGAAAACCGGCGCAACCACACCGTCCGAGAAGTTTTCCGCTGCCGACTCGATGGCGGCGCGGGTCACGCCGTGATCGTCCAAAAAGAACGGGTCGCGCCCGACGATATGGCGCACTGCCTGGCGGCCGGCCTCTGTGCTCTCGTTAAGCCCCAATGCCACGGCCTTCACGTGGTCATACAGGCTACGCCCGGCCAGAAGGCTAAAAATTAGCGTCAATTCGATGAACCAGCCCCAGGGATTGGTGAGGCTGGCCCAAGTGATGGCCACACCAAAGCCGCCGGCGGCGGCGACCACAAAAACCACGACTAGGCCGCCCCGGATGGTGCGGTCCACTTCGCCGCGTTTCTCGCGATTGAGTTTGGCGTCCAGAAACCCGATCAGCCGCCCGATCCATTCCACCGGATGGCCGGTCCACCGGAATAGGAACCGGGCTTCGCCCAGGTAGGCGTCCAGAACCACCGCCAAAAGCAGCAAGATCAAAGGGTCGAGCCCAGAGATGCTGTCCGTCATGCCAAAGATGAACATGGTTCAAAATGCCGGTCTGGGCGCCGCGCCGTCAATAGCCCATTAATGAATATTCCCATATAATCAATGACTTTATGGCCTAAGAAGTTGCCATCAACAAGTAGCCTGGGGGGCTCGATCTAGATGACGACCGCCCCCTCGACGAGGAGCCGTAGAAGTTGCTTGGGGAGGATGAGCACAAGTTTCTCGAAGGCGATGCGCTGGAGTTGGACAGCCTTCCGCACGCGACAGCCCAGAAGATGTTCGAACCCGTCGCCGAACCAACATCTTTGGCTGTCTGCAAGTCCGCCAAGAAATCGGAACGCGGCGTCCACCGGCGGTAAGCGGAATGTGGGACAAGCCCTTGAAGATTTTGCCTCGGCCCTGCCATCGGCGCAGTTCGATGCGGCCTCCTAGGCGCATACCCCCATCCCCGCCCTCTCTGCTTTTCCGAACGCTTCAATCCTGTATAGTCGGGCCATCGCCCAACCCCGGAGGCCATGACCAGGGGACCGCTGTGGTGCGGGCCTGTCAGCCCGTGCCTTCCGATAACGCTCGAAGGCAAGGACCAAGCGTATGACGGACAAAATCGCCGTAATGCTATGCGGCCAAGATAGCCGAGATACCCCCACTGTCGAAGAATTCAATTTACTTGCCGTCGAACTGAAACGTCGCCTTTCAGGCAGCGATTTGGAAAGCGGCTTTCTTGGGTCAGCTGTGCCGCGGATCAAAGACGGATTGGATACGTTGGCTGCACGGGGTTCCAAGAAAATCATCTGCATTCCCGGCATGTTGTTTCCCCCGGAACGGATCACTAAGGAGCTGAGCGCCGAATTCGACAAGTTTTCCCGCGCGCATGCTGGAATGGAACTGGTGTTCAGCCGCGAACTATCCATGGATCCGAGATTGCTTGCGGTGGCGCGCGACCGCATTGAACAAGTGGAACAAGAAGCTGGTGACCACATACCTCGCGAAGAGACGTTGCTAATGGTCGTTGGCCCCGGCTCAGATGATTCAAAGGCCAATTCCGATGTCGCCAAAGTCACCCGACTGCTTTGGGAGGGCATGGGTTTCGGTTGGGCCGAAGTAAGTTATTCGGAATCTGCCTTTCCGTCCATGGAAGAGGGTCTCGCGAAGGCGGTGAAAATGGGCTTTAAGCGGATTGTAGTGTTTCCGTGTTTCTTGTTTTCCAGGGACGCTGTGCGGCGCAGTTATGCCGCGGCCGACGATTGTGTAGCGGCGTTTCCGAGTGTGGAGGTCCTTAAGGCCGGTCACCTCTACGATGCTGGACGTTTGGCTGAAAGCTTCATAGACCGGATCGAAGAGCTGTTGAACGGGATTGGCAACATGAACTGCCAGGTCTGCACCTACCGTGAACAGATCATTGGTACGGGTCATGATCACGACCACGACCACGCTCATGGGGACGATCATCATCATCATCATCACCATCAACATCACCATCACCATCATGGCCACGGCGATGGGAATGCCGGCCACGACTGAAAAACGGTCAGCGATGAGGGACACGCCCTATGTTTGAATACATCTGTGACCCACAGGAGATCTACCGCCGCTCCTTCGAGGCCCTGCGTGCGGAAGCCGACCTGAGCGGGTTGGCCGATGGGGTCGACACGCTGGTCGAGCGGCTGATCCATGCCTGTGGCATGCCGGATGTGATCAATGACTTCGTCTACGGCGGCAATCCGGCCGCGGCGGGATGCGCTGCGTTGATGGCTGGCGCGCCGGTGATAACGGATGCGGAGATGGTGCGCGCGGGTATAATAAAATCCCGTCTGCCTGCCGACAACAAGCTGATCTGCACCACCCATTCGCCGGTGGCTATGGAGATGGCTCATGACCAGCAGACGACGCGCTCCGCCGCCGCTGTCGAACAATGGGTGCCGCATCTGGACAGTTCCGTAGTGGTTATCGGCAATGCGCCGACGGCTTTGTTCCGCCTTTTGGAATTGCTAGCCGAGGGGGCTCCGGCGCCGGCCGTGATCCTGGGGTTTCCCGTCGGCTTTATCGGCGCAACGGAATCGAAAGAGGCACTGATCACCCATGCCGGCGATGTGCCCTTCGCCACCGTGCGCGGCCGACGTGGCGGCAGTGCCATGGCGTCGGGCGCGTTGAATGCTATCGCGGGGCTGGCGTCATGAACCGCTGGATCACAATCGTTGGCATCGGTGAGGACGGAATGGAAGGCCTGGGGACACGGGCGCGGGAAGTGATCGCGGGCGCCGAGATCCTGATTGGCGGTGAACGGCATTTGGCGCTCGTACCCGAAGGCGCGGCGGTGCGCGCCACCTGGGGGAAGGATTTTGACCACGGTGTCGCCGCCATCCGCGCGCACGTAGGCAAACGTGTCGTCGTGCTGGCTTCGGGCGATCCGTTGCATTTCGGTGTCGGTGTGACGCTGTGTCAACGCTTCGGGGTTGAGGCAGTGGAGATCATACCCGCGCCTGGCGCCTTCAGTTTGGCCGCCGCACGTCTAGGCTGGTCCATCCCTGACGTTACCTGTCTGACCGTCCATGGCCGTGCCCTGGAGGTGGTGAACCTTCATCTTCGACCGGGCGGGCGCTTGGTGATCTTGAGCTGGGACGGCACTACGCCGGGAAAACTAGCCGCTCTGTTGCGGGCGAAGGGCTACGGACCCAGCGCGCTCACTGTGCTTGAGAACATGGGAGGCGCCCGGGAGAACCGGATCGACGGTGACGCCGAGACCTGGTCTGCCGACGAAACCGCGTCGCTGAATACCATTGCCGTCGAATTGAAAGCGGATGTGGCGGCGCCTGCCTGGTCGCGGGCCGCCGGCTTGCCCGACGCCGCGTTTCGTCACGATAACATGATCACCAAGCGGGAGGTGCGCGCGTTGACCTTGGCCGCCTTGGCGCCATTACCGGGGGAGACGCTATGGGATGTGGGCGCGGGAAACGGTTCCGTTGCAATCGAATGGCTGCGTCTGTCACCGTCCACGATGGCAATCGCCATTGAGAAAACTCCCTCCCGGGCTGAGAACGCACGTTTCAACGCCCGTGAACTCGGCGTGCCGCGCCTGGAGGTTATTGAGGCGGAGGCGCCGGCGGCTTTCGCTGACCTTACCGATGATCCCGAAGCTATCTTTGCCGGTGGCGGTCTCAGCGCGGCGCTGCTGGCGGCCTGTTGGGGGCGGTTGAAACAGGGCGGGCGTCTTGTCGCCAATGCAGTGACCGTGGAAGGCCAGGCGGCGCTTCTGGCTCAGCGCGCCGCGCAAGGCGGCGAATTGATCAAGGTGGCGGTCAGCCGCGAAGGTCCTGTGGGCCCGCGCGCCGCGATGAAACCGTTGATGGAGGTCTGGCAGTTACAGGTGACGAAGACATGAGTGGCACCCTGTACGGACTGGGCGTGGGGCCGGGGGACCCGGACCTGATCACTCTAAAGGCATTGAAGATTTTGGAGCGCGCGCCGGTGATCGCCTATCCGGCGCCGGAGACGGGCGACAGCCTGGCCCGGTCCATCGCGGCACCGCACATTCCTAACGGACGCGTCGAGATCGTGATCCGTACACCCATGGTGCCCGGCAAATTCCCGGCTCATGACGTTTACGACCGTTATGCCGCCGAGATTGAGGCGCGCCTAGATGCCGACGAGGACGTCGCTGTTTTGTGCGAAGGTGATCCGTTCCTTTACGGCTCGTTCATGTATCTGTTATCGCGCTTGTCGGCGAAACACAGTGTCAAGGTGGTGCCCGGCGTCTCGTCACTAGGTGCCTGCGCGGCGTCGGTTGGCGTGCCACTAGTGTCGCGCAATCAGGTGTTGACGGTACTGCCCGGTCCGCTGGAGGAGGCCGAACTGGAAGCCCACATTCAATCCTCGCCGGCGGTTGCGATTATGAAGGTTGGTCGGCATCTGAGGAAGATCTGCCGCGTACTTGATCGCCTCGGTCTGATGGAGCACGCCCAGTACATTGAGCGTGCCACCATGCCAGAACAGCGGGTTCTGGCGCTCCGCGATGTGCCTAGGGATGGCGCGCCCTACTTCTCCATGATTTTGGTCCGTCACGGCGAAACGGAGGCTGGCGTATGAATGTCCCGGTCAACACTGTTTTTTTTGCACTGACGGCCACCGGTGGCGACCTGGCGGTACGCCTGGCCGCCGATCGCCCGGGTGCGGAGGTTCATGGTCTGGTGGACCGGGTCCCGCAGGCGGATGTAACCTTTGACGCTACGGCCGACCACCTGCGCGCCTTATTCGCCGCTGGCCGGCCCATCGTCGGGGTGTGCGCCGCGGGCATTCTGATCCGCACCCTAGCGCCTTTGCTGAACGAAAAGTATACGGAACCGGCCGTCGTCGCCCTGGCCGAGGACGGCAGTGTCGCGGTGCCGCTTCTGGGTGGCCACCATGGCGCTAACGCGCTGGCCCGCGCGCTGGCGTTGGCCACCGGCGGTCACGCGGCGGTCACCACCGCCGGGGATATCGGCCTCGGCATCGCCCTCGACAACCCACCCACCGGCTGGCGGATCGCCGAGGTTACCCGCACTAAGGATGTGGCGGCGGCGCTGCTAGCCGGTGATCCCGTATCGTTGCGTGTGGAAGCCGGCGACGCCGCGTGGCTGACGGCATCAGGACTGTCCTTCTTGGACGGTGCGGATGGCATTCGCATTACTGACCGTGCGATCACAGCGGAGGATCCGGCGTTGGTGTTCCATCCGCCGGTGCTAGTTGTCGGTATTGGGTGTGAGCGCGGCGCGGATGCCACCGAGGTAATCGATCTGGTGGAGAAAACACTGGCCGACGCCGGTCTTGCACCTAGCGCCGTGGCCTGCGTGGTTTCCGTCGACGTGAAGGCGGATGAAGCCGCGGTGCATGCGGCGGCGGCGCATTTGGGCGTGCCTGCCCGATTCTTCACGCCTGCTCGCCTGGAGGCGGAGACGCCGCGCCTGGCGAATCCCTCCGACATCGTTTTCGCCGAGGTCGGATGCCACGGGGTTGCCGAAGGCGCCGCCCTGGCCGCCGTGGGCGGGGACGGCGTGCTGGCTGTTGAAAAGCAAAAATCCAAGCGGGCCACCTGCGCAATTGGTCGCTCGATCGCGCCGCTCGATCCCACAGAGATTGGGGCGAAACGCGGATGCCTGAGCGTGGTGGGTATTGGCCCCGGTTCGCCGGCATGGCGTGTTCCGGCGGCAACTAAGGTGCTAGCGGCGGCCGATGAAGTTGTCGGCTATCGCTTGTATCTCGATCTGGTCGATGATGTGATCGTAGGAAAACCCCGTCATGACTCCGCCCTGTCGGAAGAAGAAGCCCGGGTCCGCCTTGCTCTCGACAAGGCCGCCGAGGGCAAGGATGTAGCTCTGGTCTGTTCCGGTGATGCGGGCATCTATGCGCTAGCTACTTTGGTCTTTGAGCTTCTCGACCGGGAAGACCGAGCGGATTGGAACCGCTTAGAGATCCAGGTGGAACCCGGCATCTCGGCCATCCAGGCCGCCGCGGCTCGGATTGGCGCGCCCATTGGCCATGACTTCTGCACGGTCTCCTTGTCCGATCTACTGACACCATGGGAAGAGATTGTGAAACGCTTGGAGGCCGCCGCCGCTGGGGACTTCGTGGTAGCACTTTATAACCCTGTTTCCAAACGCCGGCGCATCCAGCTAGAAACGGCGCAGCGAATCCTCGTTGCCGCTCGCCCTGTCGAAACCCCCGTCGTTCTGGCCCGCAACTTGGGCCGTGAGGGGGAGGCCATCAATGTGATTACGCTGGGAGAATTGACGTCGGATCATGCCGATATGCTGACCTTGGTCTTGATAGGGAATTCTCAGACCCGCCTGACGAAACGGGGCGAAAGGGACTGGGTCTACACGCCGCGCGGCTATGCCGCTAAAATGGCTAAAACAGCGGAGAGCGTATTGGAGACATCTGAATGTGTATCTTGATTCTCATCGCTGCGGTGCTCCTAGTTTCTTCGCCGGCCCTTTCTCATAGCACGCCGTCGTCTGTGCCTGAAACGAAGCCGGGAAGCAAAATGCTGCGGAACATCGGCCATTCGAGCATGCTCGCCGATCAGGTGCTTATTGATGTGGCGAAGAATGCTGTCCTGAGCTTGGCTAACTCATCCGGCGGTACCGCAAGGACTTACCATTTGTCTTCGATATCCACTATCATGTCTTTTTGGGCGCGGTGAAGTAAGGCGAGAGACAAAAATGATCGTACATTTCATTGGCGCCGGGCCCGGCGCGCCGGACCTGATCACGGTTCGGGGGTTGAACCTCATTAAGGCCTGTCCCGTGATCCTTTACGCCGGGTCCTTGGTGCCAGAATCCGTGATCACTGAGGCCGCCGATGGTGCCCTGATTATAGATACGGCGCCCATGAATCTGGATGAAATCCTGGCCGAGATGGAGAAGGCCTATGCCACGGGCCATGACGTGGCGCGTGTCCATTCAGGCGATCCATCCATCTACGGCGCCATCGGCGAACAGATGCGGCGCCTGGACTCTATGGGAATTCCCTACGATGTGACCCCCGGCGTGTCCGCCTACGCGGCGGCGGCAGCGGAAATGAAACGGGAATTGACCCTGGCAGGGGTTAGCCAATCAGTGATCGTGACCCGGACAGCGGTGCGCTCGTCGGCCATGCCTAACAGCGAAGATCTGGAAACCTTCGCCAAAAGTGGGGCGACTATGGCGATCCATCTTTCGGTCAACAATATGGCCAAGGTGGTCCGCGAACTCACGCCCTACTACGGCGACGATTGTCCGGTAGCGGTCTGTTACCGGGTTGGATGGCCGGACCAGGAAATCATTGAGGGGACCCTCACTGACATTCGCGACAAGGTGAAAGCCGCGGGCTTCACCCGCACGGCGCTTATCATGGTCGGCAGGGTACTTGATACGTCGACCTTTGATGACAGTCGGCTATACGCATCGGATCACTACCACGTGCTCCGCCCGCTCAAGACCTGAGCAGCAGTCCTACGCCGGCGACGGTGATGAAGATTCCGGCTAAGCCGAACCGTGTCGGTATGCTCTGACCAAGAAATAGCCGGTTCAGGAACAGCGTCAGCAACGGATAGCATGCGACAAGTGGAGCGACGATAGTCACCGGTCCGCGGCTTAAGGCCATGTAAAGGAGAAGCACGGCGGCCCCGTTGACCATGCCGACGGCGATAAACCACCATATCCCGGCGCGGGCTGGCCAATCACCACCGTCGCGCCGGCCTAGAATCACACCGCCCATAACCACCGCCGACACCATATAGCCGATGGTGACCGCCGCGAAGGGGCTTGGCCAATCCGCCAGGCCCAACTTCACCATAGGTTGGGCAATGCCCCGCAGAAACGCCGCGCTAAGCGGCAGGCCCAATGTCCATAAGGCGGGCCGCGCATCACCGTTGCCCCTGCTGACGAACAGCAAAGCCACGCCAGCGCAAATGGCCACAATGCCGAGCCCTTGGGTCGCGTTGGGCGCTTCGTCTATGAGCACAATGGCCAGCACGACCGCGAACAGAGGCGTCAGGTTCCCAAGCGTCCCTGTGAGATTCGGTCCGATACGCCTGTTTGCGGAGAACGTCAGTAGTGTGACGGCGACGGGAAAAAACAAGCCGACCACCACGAAGGTTGTGGCGCTCGAACCGGCCCATTGGTCCCAGTCGACGGTAAGCGGTGAGATCACCAGGAAAAGTAATGCTGTGGTTGGTACGGCTATAGCCGCCCCCGTGAGTGGCGCAGTGGTCCGTAAACCGAACTGGGTGAGTACCAAGGCCAGCGCAAAACTGAAGGCCGATGCTAACGCGATGAGGATCAGCACGGTATCCATGGGCGAAGCTACAGTCTGTCTTGAATCCACGCGACAGCATCGTCGACGGTTTCGACGTGTGCCCCAAACGGTGTAGATGGCTGGCGGATCAGAACCAGAGGAATGTCCTGCACGACGGCGGCGGTTATCTTCGCGGGTAAGGGCCCGCCGCTATGCTTGGAGACCAGCGTGTCGATACGGTGTTCTCGGAGCAGCGTCGCCTCCGCGGTTTCGGAGAATGGTGGGCGGCCCGTGATGACGGCATAGGCGTCCAACGGCAGCCGTTCCTGGGGCTCGCTGATCAGGCGGACCAAGAACCAGACGTTGGGGATGCCGGCGAAAGCGTCGATTTCCTGGGTTCCCGTCGATAGAAATGCTCGGCCTCCTTGGGCGGCCAACTGGCGGGCGGCTGCTGCCATGTCGTTAACAAAGGTCGCTTGGGCGTCTTCCGGCAACACCCAGTCGGGTCGCCGCAGCATTAGGCGAGGGCGTCCGATCGCGACAGCCGCCTTGGCGGCGTGGTCAGAAATCGCCGTGGCAAAGGGATGCGTAGCGTCTATGACCATGTCGATGGCGGCATCTCTGAGGTAATTGGCGAGGCCGTCTGTTCCGCCAAAGCCTCCCTCGCGAACCGTGCCCGGCGGGTTATGGGGACGCGCTGTGCGTCCGGCGTAGGAGCTGATGATCTCCACGTTGTCGGGCAAGGTTTCAACGGCCCGGCCGGCGAGGCGTCGGGCCTCGCCGGTGCCTCCCAAAATCAGAATTCGGCGACGTTCAGCCGGCATAACCCACCTGATCGCCTCGACGGTCGTAGATAAGCACCTCAATTTCTGTACCGCCGGACAAGGTCGCCAATGCTGCCTCGCGGGTGCCGGCCGCGATCCGGTTAGCCAAGGGGAGGTTGGCGGCCGCGGCGATCTCCAGTACCGCCATGGCCGTGTTGGCGTCACGTGTCGCCGTGACTTGCTCACGATTGGCGCCCATGGCTTGCATGGTGTCCGCCAAACGCGCGAAGTCTACGGACGAGCGAGACGAATGCAAATCCATATGCCCTTGCGACAGCTTAGTCAGCTTAGCAAATCCTCCGGCGATGGTGAGCCGGGGTACTGTGTTAGAGCGCAAGTACTTGAGCATGCCGCCGGCAAAATCTCCCATATCGATGAGCGCCGTGTCGGCAAGTCCGTACTTATTCCGAACTGCCGCCTCTGAGGTGGAGCCGGTGGCCGCCGCGATATGATCGATACCGCTGGCGCGCGCCACATCGATTCCCCGGTGGATGGAATGAATCCAAGATGCGCAAGAGAACGGGATGACGATACCCGTGGTCCCCAGCACCGAGAGCCCCCCCCGGATACCGAGGCGACCGTTCATGGTCTTCTCGGCCAGGGTTTCCCCGCCGGGAATGGAAATTCGGACGACGACGTCGGCGGCGGCATTCTGCGCCTTTGCGATCTGGGTGAGATTGTCGGTGATGATCCGGCGGGGGGCCGGGTTGATGGCGGGTTCTCCTACGGCAAGGGGCAGGCCCGGCAAGGTAACGGTGCCGACGCCGTCGCCGGCCTCAAAGGTCACGCCTGCGCCGGGCGCACCATGGCGGACCTCGGCAATGATCTCCGCGCCGTGAGTGACATCCGGGTCATCACCGGCGTCCTTGATCACCGAAGCCGCCGCCACGCCGTCGGCCAGCCGGGTTGTTTCCAGGCTGAAGGTTGGGGTTTGGCCGCGCGGTAACTCTATCGTAATCTGTTCGTTGAAGCTTCCGCACAGTAGGCCTCTAAGGGCGGCAGATGCCGCCGCCGCGGCGCAAGCGCCCGTTGTCCAGCCCCGGCGCAAGGTTCCCTCTGGTTTACGGCCTTCCATAGGGGTAATGTAACTCCTTGCCCAGGTAATAACGAGGCTCGAGAGCGTGACCGAAAAAACCAAACCCAAGCCGAAAACCAAATCCAAGCCGCAAAACAAACCTAAGCGGGAAAACAAAACTGACGCTAAGGACTTCACCGAGCGGGCTATCCAATCTGGTAGCGGCCGGCTGAATTGGGTCGTCCTCGCATTGTTGATCGTTGGCGTCGCTATTCTGGTGTATGTAAGTGGCTTCAAACTCGACGACGAAGCAAAGTTGCCACAGAAATCGGAGGACCAGCTGGCTGGCGGCACGCCGACGATTGGCGGTCCATTCACACTTGTTAATCAAGACGGTAAGACTGTCACGGACAAGGACTTCCGGGGGCAGTACTTGATGATCTACTTCGGCTATACCTACTGTCCCGATGTCTGTCCTACATCGCTCACGTACATGTCCGATGCTCTTGATTTGCTGGGCGACACGGCCGCCAGGGTGACGCCTATGCTTATCACCATCGACCCGGCCCGCGACACGCCTGAGCACTTGAAAGAATACGCTACCTATTTTCATCCTAGGCTCCACGCACTGACCGGTTCACCGGAACAGATTGCCGCCGTCGCCAAGGCTTACCGGGTCTATTACTCCAAGGTCAAGGGGGAAGACGCGACGGAAGACGATTATCTCATGGACCATAGCTCAGTAACTTACGTGATGGGCCCCGATGGGATGTTCCGTCTCCATTTCTCTCATGGGACTGACGCTGAGACCATGGCCAGCCGCCTGCGGGACATTATCTCCTAAACCCATGATCGAATCAGCCCGCGGACTGGTCGTTGCCGCGCCGGCGTCCGGCAGCGGCAAGACGGTCGTGACGCTCGGTCTGCTGCGCAGCCTCGTACGCGCAGGCGTTGACGTGGTCTCTGCGAAGGTTGGTCCCGACTACATTGATCCGGCCTTTCATACGGCGGCCAGCGGACGTGGGTGCCGCAACTTGGACACCTGGGCCATGCGGCCGGATACCCTGGCCTTCGGGATTGCGGCGCTTATGGACCCGGGGCGGTTGATCATATGCGAGGGCGTCATGGGCTTGTTCGATGGCGCGCGCGGGACGCCGGGTCCCGCCGATGGGTCGACGGCTAGCCTTGCGAAGGCGACCGGCTGGCCCGTGATCCTGGTCGTTGACGCGGCGGCCCAGGCGGCATCGGTGGCTGCGCTGGTTCGCGGCTTTGCGTATCACGATTCGGCAATTACGCTTGGCGGTGTGCTGTTCAACCGGGTCGGTGGCGACACCCACGCGGCCATCCTGAGAGAGGCTATGGCGACCCACCTGCCCGGCATTCCAGTCATCGGCTGCCTCAAACGAACCGACGATCTCGGGTTGCCGACGCGACACCTGGGCCTCGTACAGGCGCTAGAGCACCCGGACTTGCGGACCTTTCTGGACCGCGCTGCCGATTGGATCGATGCCCATGTGGACACGGAACGCCTTGCGGCATTGGCCGTCGTAGCGTCTTCAATGGAGGCGGAACCTTCAAACACTCCGCCGCTTGCGCCGCTAGGCCAGCGGATTTCCGTGGCTCGTGACGCGGCCTTCGCGTTCGCTTATCCGCACGTGCTTGAAGGTTGGCGGGACGCTGGTGCCGAGTTAGCCTTCTTTTCACCGCTGGCAGATGAAGGGCCTACGGCAAATGCCGATGCGGTGTATCTGCCCGGTGGATACCCGGAGCTTTTTGCCGCTGCGCTGTCCGTCAACGACGGCTTCCGTAACGCCATGGGGGCTGCGCGGGATCGAGATGCGGCAATATTCGGTGAATGCGGTGGCTACATGGTGCTGGGTGAGGAATTGACGGATGCGTCGGGCGCCGCCCATGGTATGCTAGGGTTTCTACCGGTCCGAACCTCGTTCGCCGAACGAGCCCTGCATCTCGGGTATCGAGGTGTCCGCACCTTGAACGCATCGCCGCTGGGTAAAGGTGCGACATCGTTCCGCGGGCATGAGTTTCATTACGCGACCGTGTTGGAGGAGGTTGGCGCACCACCATTGTTTGACGCCGGAAATGCCGCCGGCGACGCCATGGGAACCACGGGACTTGTTGTTGGCCGCGTTGCCGGATCTTTCATTCATCTTATTGACCGTGTGGCTTGAAGGTGGTTGGGGATTGCGCCACAAGCTATTCATTGCGGTCGCGCTGCATTGGCGCTACGACTGATCCAGCAGGGGAAGGTGAACTGCGTGTTTAGACCGTTCAAGAAATCCAAGGTTGACGAGTTACCCTACTGGCGGCGCAAGGGTCTTGACGAAATGACAAAAGCCGAATGGGAAGGGTTGTGCGATGGTTGCGGGCGGTGCTGTCTGAACAAGCTGGAACACGAGACCACTGGCGAGATCTTCCACACGGATGTCGCGTGTCGCCTCTTGGATCTGGAAACCTGCCGCTGCACTAGCTATGAAGACCGCAAGCGGTTCGTGCCAGAATGTCAGATGCTGACCCATCGGAACCTGAAGAAGTATCCCTGGCTGCCGTCTACCTGCGCTTATCGGTTGTTGTTGGAGGGCAAGGATTTGAATTGGTGGCATCCCTTAGTGTCCGGTGATCCGGAAACCGTTCACAGGGCGGGCGTCTCCGTCCGCCATCGGGTCATTTCAGAGCGCGAATGCGACGATTTGGAAAGCCATGTAGTCAGTTGGCCCGCTTAATGGATAAGCTCGGCTTAGACCGGTGACGAATGATTTTTTGAGCAAGGAGACGAGACAATGAGCCTATCCCCGGACCGCTTCACCGGCGTAAATGCCGCCGTGCTGACGCCTGTTACCGATGACCTGATCCCCGACGACGCTTTGATGCTGGAGTATTCCAACTGGCTGATGGCAAACGGCTGCGACGGCTTGGCAATCCTGGGGACGACCGGTGAAGCTAACTGCTTCTCCCTGAAGGAGCGTATCCGGATCATCGAGAGGCTGATTGAGGGCGGCATTCCGTCCAAGTCCCTGATGCCGGGCACCGGTAGCTGCGCGCTGACCGATGCGGTGGAACTGACGCGCATGGCCGTCAAGGCAGGTTGTGGCGGCGTCCTGATGTTGCCGCCGTTTTATTACAAGAACCCGTCCGACGCGGGGCTCTTCCGGTTCTTCTCGGAGGTGATCCAGCGGGTCGGCGATTCGAACCTGCAAATCTATCTCTATCATTTCCCGCAGATGTCGGCGACCCCAATCACCTATAACCTGATCGAGATTCTGTTGAAGGAATACCCGGATACGGTCTGCGGCATGAAGGATTCGTCTGGCGATCTGGAGAACATGGCCGGCGCGGCTGAGCGTTTCCCAGGTTTCCACGTGCTCGCTGGGGCGGAGACCGTCTTCCTGGATCTGCTGAAACGTGGCGGCGCGGGCTGCATTACGGCTTGCTCCAACGTCACCTCGCAGTTGGCCCAGGACGTATATACGGCCTTCCAGAACGGCACTGATCCCTCGGCTGCAAACGAGGCGATGATTGCCATCCGCAAGGTGATCCAGGAATACCCCCTGTCACCGGCCCTCAAGGAACTTATCGCGCGGCACATGGGTAACGATCAGTGGCGTCTCAGCCGTCCCCCGTTCACCACAATGGACGATGTGACGCGTCAGCGCCTGTTCAACGACTTCGATGCTGTCGGTTACGCACTTCCGGAAGCCGCCTGATTTTCCGGTGGGCGCCGAGCCGGTAGCCATACTCGATATTGATGGCCGTCCAGTGCCGTTGCGCCTCAGACGCAACTGTCGTGCGCGGCGCATTCTGCTTCGTCTGGACAAGCAAGGCGATGGCGTCGTCGTTACCTTGCCGAAATCGGTGCCCGAGGTTGAGGGCATCGCCTGGGCGGAGAAACAAGTGGCTTGGATCACCAACCGCCTTTCCGCTTTGCCGACGCGCACCCCGTTTTCCGATGGTGCGGTGATCCCCTTCGAAGGAGAAGACCACGTTATCCGCCACATTCCGAGCGCACGGCGCGGCGTTTGGCGAGAGGCCGGCGAGATTCGCGTCAGCGGTCAACCGGAACACTTGGCGCGTCGAGTTCGCGATTGGCTCAAGAAGGAAGCGCGTGCGCGCCTCAGCGAACAAACCGCCCTCGCCTCCGAGCGCCTAGGCCTGCAACACGGCCGGATTACTGTCCGCGACACCAGATCGCGGTGGGGGTCATGTGCGTCAAACGGCAACCTCAGTTTCTGTTGGCGCCTGATCCTGGCACCGGCGTTCGTTCTCAACTACGTGGTTGCCCACGAGGTGGCCCATTTGAAGGAGCCGCACCATGGTGCTAGCTTCTGGAAAACGGTAGCGGAGCTCGATTCAAGCGTGGATGCGGGGCGCAAATGGCTCCGCCAACATGGGGAAACGCTGCATTTTATCGGTTGAGCAATGATGTGGATACGTGGCGCTGAGATCGCACTGATCACCTGCTGATTGTCCGCGGAACTGGACAGCATCATTACGGCCTTTTCGGCATCGAAGGTGTCTCCTGACGATCCCCGGGGCCGTCCGGATTATTATCTGATTGGCCTTGCCATGGGTACGGCCGTCGCGAAGTACGCTGATTTAGCCCAACAAACGAAACAGGCCATGCGAATTAAAGACATGGCGTTCGGCGACAATCATGACATAGGGGATGGCCTGTGCATTGGCTCCATCGCAGCCGTTGACGCACAGGCAGGCCTCGCACATGGTCCGGGCCGAATTCAAAGAAAAATCGAGCCGTTCCATTATGAAACTTCCACTGATTGACCGGTGCCCCGACCGGCCACATGATTAACGACACAATAATTGATTACACGAGACATCAGGCTAAGACATGCCATTGGAAATTTCGGATGACGCCGTCAATGTCTTTCGCCGCGACGGGTTTTTGTTTCCGCTTCGGGTTATGAGCGCCATCGAAGCCGAGTCCTATCGCGCGTGCCTGGAGGCCGTTGAAGCGGAGCGTGGTTCCCTGACTGGAAAGTTTCGGAGCCTCAAACATCACTTGGTCATGACATGGCTGGATGGGTTAATTCGCCGGCCGGAAATCCTGGATCCCGTAGCGAAGGTGCTCGGCCCGGACATCCTTTGTTGGAGTACATCTTTGCTTATCAAGGAGCCCGGAGATGGCGCCCACGTGAGCTGGCACCAGGACCTTACCTATTGGGGACTGGAGCCCGGCGACGTGGTCACCGCCTGGCTGGCCTTGTCGCCGGTCACCCGCCAGAACGGCTGCATGCGGATGCTCCGTGGATCGCACGCGTCACGGCTTGCTCATGCGGATACGGAGGACGACAGTAATCTGCTGAGCCGCGGCCAGACAATTACCACCGGTATCGATGAAGACAAGGTCGTTTATTTGGAACTGGAGCCTGGTGAGATTTCGCTCCATCACGGCAACACGGCCCATGCCTCCGATCCCAACGCCAGCGATGAACGGCGCATCGGCCTTGCTATCCGTTATATAGCGACCCGCGTGCATCCCACGGAAGGCCAAGACAGCGCCATGTTGGTTCGTGGCGTTGACCGGTTTGAGCATTTTGATGCTGAAACCCGCCCGACGGCGGACTTCGACACTGCTGCCATGACAGAACATGACCGCGTCATGGCGGTTCGGCGCGGCGTGATGATGGAAAAGGGCTAGATCGCCGTAACCGCCATCTCGATTGGGCCTTCAGCGCGGGAGTGGACGAACTGATCGACGGCCTCGTGGCCAGAGTTCTCCACGTCCGCCGTTGCCCCGTCCCAGATGATCCGTCCTCCGTGAATCATGGCGACGCGGTTGGAGATGGCTCTCAGGCTCGACATGTCGGATGTGATGGAGACCACCGTCGCTCCCAATTTGTCGACGATCTCCAGGATCAACTCATTGATGACGTTAGTCATGATGGGGTCCAGGCCAGCAGTCGGCTCGTCGAGGAACAGGACGTCTGGCTCACAGGCAATGGCGCGGGCCAGGCCCACGCGCTTCTGCATGCCGCCCGATAATTCCGCCGGATAAAGGTTCGCCGTTAACGCATCCAGGCCCACGGCAGCGAGCTTGTCGATGGCGTGGGCCTTCGCCTCCTGGGGGTCAATGTGCTGGCTCTGGAGAAGACGGAAGGCGACGTTCTCCCAGACCGGCATACTGTCGAAAAGGCCCGATTTCTGAAACGTCATACCACAATGATCGAGGAAGCTGTCACGTTCCGCGCCAGAATGAGTGGTGATATCACGCCCTTCGAATGCGATCAGCCCGTCATCATGTGGGATCAGGCCCATAATGCACTTCAAGACTAAGGTCTTGCCGGACCCCGAGCTGCCAATGAGCACGAGGGAGTCGCCTTTCCGAACCTGCAAGTCCACGCCTTGCAGCGCCTTATTGGTCCCGAAGCTCTTGGTTACGCCCGAAAGGTCAAGTAGGGCGGCGGTTTTGTTCATGCGGGGCGATCACCGATGCAGGTTGTGCGCTCCATGTAACGCGGTTGGTCGTCAGGATAGTCCATGATCGCATAGTGCATCAAACATCGGTTGTCCCAGATGACCAAATCGTATTCTTGCCATCGGTGCCGGTAGAGGAACTCTGGCCGCATGCAATGGGCATACAGAAAATCCAAGAGCGCCCGACTTTCATCGCGATGAAAGCCCTGGATGTGACTGGTGAAGCCCGGGTTCACGAACAAGCTCTTGCGGCCTGTTTCCGCATGGGTGCGCACGATTGGGTGCAAGGCACGGTTGGTGCCGCCCTCCAGGTCGTCGGTAACCAAGACGCGGGACGTGTACTGGCTGTGGGCGGCCACCTCGAAGTCGTGGGCCGCGTGTAAGGGGGCCAAAATGGCTTTCATTGTCTCACTCAAGGCCTCGTAGGCGCGGCTTTGATCGCAGAAGATGGTATCGCCGCCCGACGGCGGGATCTGTTTTGCCGAGAGGATCGACGCGCCGGCCGGCCGCTCGCGGAAACTTACATCCGAATGCCAATAGGTGCCGGCACCCTTGCGTCCCTTCGGCTTTCCGTCACCGTCGACCTGGTTGGAGACGCGATAGATTTCGGGGTGGTCCGGGTGCATGTAGATGCTGACCGTGTCCTGTAAGGGTTTCTCATCTGGATTGCCGAACAGGGGACCGAAGTGCTGAGCGAAGGCGATGTGGCGATCGGTGGCAAGATCCTGATCTCGAACCACGGCCAATCCACCGGCATCGAGCCAGGCCTGACGCACAGCCAGTGCCACATTGTCGCCGCCCGCCGAGACATTAGCGCCCAAAATCTCAGTCCCAAAATGCGGGGATAAGGGTTTGATTGTGAGGTCCAAAGTGATCTCCCTGTCGCTACGTTCTGGTTTCATAGCGCGTGGGAACTTCATGCGGAACGGAGGGCTATTTCATTATTTAAACAGATATTTGATTTATTGAGAGTATCGGCCGGTTCGCGTCTTTTTGTGTCTCTGCAATCTTCTTAAAATCCGGCGAAGGCCTTTCACTGGAATAAACATGGCCAAAT
>DFRF01000170.1 GCA_002378125.1 Rhodospirillaceae bacterium UBA3470
CATAATCCTCTGACGTATCAAGAGTGAGGCGCCAATCTCGCGCGTGACGCGGGTCGACCGGCGCTTGGGCTATCCGGAACTGATCCGAATTCTCCGTGACATAATTGGTGAGGTACTCGGTCCCGTCCCCGTCGGCGCGCATCCTACCAATATCGCGCAGCAAATCCGCATCAAAAACCTCAACTTCGGTCCCACTGGGCAAGGCTTTCAAGTCAGTATATTCGGCGTTGGTTTGAAGGTGATGCTTCACGGCGCGCACCACGTAGTTGCGATCAATCAAAATATCGTCGCCCGTAACACGCAGCACCACGTCCGCGTCGCCGTCGGTCATGGCGCCGAGGATTCGGGCTAAGACATCATCCACGGGGCCACGGTGACACGGAATAAAGTACTGTTGCGCCAAGTCCGCAAGGACATCATCTTCGGCTAAATCGGTAGTGCAAAAGACGATCCGGTCGATCATTTCGATGCGTTTCAAGCGCTCAAACATGTGCCCAAGGGCCGGCATTCCCGCTACATCCAACAAAGCCTTCCCGGGCAACCGGGAGGATGCCGACCGCGCGACGGGCAACGCCCAAACACGGCACGCCACATCGGTACGGGTCAGGCGGTGTTCGATCGGCACGTCACGCAACAATGCGCGGCCTGTCAGCAAGTCCAGGGCAACGGCATCACCAGTGACGTCCGGGACGCGCTTCATATCCATGTCCTTGGCCTCGAGGACATGTCCGGCAGGTAAATCCGACGCCGCGACGAAATGCTTCTTGATCGAATCGCGATAAGTCCGCTCTGACGGGACAAAATGGCCAGAAACGTCGCCGATGGCGCTTTCCGCCTGACGCATCGTGTCGATGAACGTGCCCAACGTCTGCACGTCGATGGACGAATAATAGTCCACGCCCTGCGCCGATCGATCGCAAATCACATGCTTCTCGATGACACAAATTCCGTAACCCAGCGCCATGGCCGGCAGAATGTGGGCGAACGGATCGTCGCCGGCAACATGGTCCGCGTACCCGATATCTGCGACGTTACCAAAGGTCTCGCCAAGCCATGCCAGGCGAGCCAGGTTCGACGCCTCAACTTGGGTCGGGTAGCTTTGGAAGCCATGTAAAAGCACGGGCCGGGAACCACGTTCAGCAAACACGTCGATTGCGCGGTGGAGTTCGCGGGCCGTGGTCCCTCCAGCCGACAGAAAGGCCCGGCATCCGCCGTCCGCAACCTGGTGCAACAAGGTCATGTTGCCCGTGTCCGAGGAATGCACCTTTACACCCGCAGCGCCATGCGCAAGCGCTGTCTCCAATGCTCTGGACCCGAAGACATCGCAATAGACGGCCCCCTTCTCCGTCGCAGCCGGGATCAACTCGGCCCATGTTTCGGCGTCGAAGGCCTGATCCCTAAAATGGGCGAACCGTGGATGACGTTCAACAAGCAATTCATCGGCGAAGTAGATTTGAAACTTAACCGCATCCGCGCCCGCGGCAAACGCACGCTCGGCCAACGTTGCCGCCGTGCGCGGGTCACCCTGATGGGCGTTGGCGATCTCTGCGATAATCTCCACAGGCATCGGTTAATCTAGCTCCCCACCAAATCCCACTGGTGAATTTCCTTAAACTGGCAACCCCTACAGATCTCCAATTCGCGACCGCCGTCGGTGATGTGGCATGACCGAACCCGGTCGATCTCTGTGCCGTACCATAACTCGCGCAGCGCCATGACCTCAGAAGCTGGCTTATTGTAGCGGGCCGGCATGGCGACGCGACCCATGCGTTCGAAGCCCTTCGCTCCTCTCGTTGATTTATCAACCACATCGGCATACGCGTGCTCGCCCGTTTCAATGGCGGCGCTATCTACATACCCGATGGGATGTTGCGCACCCCAATCGTAGCAGCACATAGCCACGCGGCCGTCATAGGTGACCAACAATCGTTGGAACGGTTGCTCGCAAGGAAGCCGGTCCGTGGCGACGAACATTTCGCCGTTCATGTTGCGCATGTACGGCGTGTCCGGCGGTAGCGCTAAGTCCTCAAGCGCCGCGGAGAGCGCGACCTGAGATGCCGCATCAAGATCGGACAGCCCGGCCCCGCGTTCTGAATACTGCTTCACCGTCACGTCGTCGACGCAATCATCGAACAAGTTGAAAAATTCCCATTGCTCCTCAAAACTATCTTCGGTCAGGATCATCTGGATTTTAGTGCGCGGAAAAACGGCGCCCAGGAATTGGCGCAATTCGGCGAACCCACTGATATTACCGTAGACGTCGTCGAAACGGTTTTCGGCAAACCGCCCGGGCCGCATGTGCTCGTAAGTCGCCGCCGTACCGCCATCGAAGGAATAGATGATCAGGTCCAAACCCGCCTCGATCAGCCTGCGGCCCATATCCGTATCCAACTGGGTGGCGTTGGTATTGATCATCGTATCCAGGATGCCGTGATCCTTGGCATAGGCAACGTATTCGGGAAGTCGGGGGTTCAACAGTGGCTCTCCCCGCCAGTTGAATTTGATGGAAGGCACGCCCAACTCAACAGCCTGGTCAATGAGCCGAAAACAAAGCGTGTCATCGATAACCTTATCTGGCGTAGCCAGGCTTTGGCGATAACAGAACGAACACGCGAGATCGCATACGGCGGCCACTTCGATGTCGATGCATAGTGGCGGCGCGTCGGTGGCCGCAAAAGCCGCGCCGGTCAGGCCGTTCTCGACAGCCTGACGGGGCTGCGCGTGCCAGGCTTTCCGATACCATTGAAACCGCTCACGGAACTGACGGAGAATCGCGCCGTCCGCGTCACCGCCGGCGGCCGTCACCGCGGCCCGATAGGCACGATTCCGGTCCATGTGGGCGACCATATCGGTAATGCGGTCGCGCTCCGCATTTCGACGGCCTTCAATGGCAAGTTTTCGTGGCGCCGTTGTCATCCCGAAATCACCATACGTTGTCTTGGACGCGGCAGGCACGGTATTTGCGGAGTAACGTTCATCCGTGACGTATAGTCAGTTCCCGGACGATCTCTGCGATCACCGGTGACCAATCACCGCGCTCTGTCTGTCGGAACAGGCGCATGGCGGGGTACCAAGGCGTATCTTCGCGCTCAAGCATCCACCGCCAATCCCCAATTTTAGCCAGCATAGTCCACACAGGCACGTTCAAGGCCCCAGCCAAATGGACAACGGCAGTATCCACGCCGATCACCAGATCAAGGCCGGCGATGACCCGAGCCGTGTCGCCGAAGTCCGACAACTGTCCGCTCAAATCCATAACGGTATCCGCCATTCCGGCAGCGGCCAGTTCCTCGCTGCGGTCATCTTCGTGCAGCGCAAAGAACCGGCAACCGACAACCTCGGTCAGCGGTTTTAGTTGAACCAAATCCAACGAACGCTGCGCTTCCACCAAATGGCTCTCCCGGCCGGCCCACACCAGCCCCACGTTAAAGCCGTCGCCGCAGGACGGTGCGTCCAAGCCATCCACGGGCGGGGTTAAATAGGGAAAGTCACTGGGAATGTCGATTTCTGCCTTCATGCCGAGCAGCATAGGTAAGCTCATCAGCGGCGTGTGCAGGTCAAATTCGGGCAAGGCGGTCCATTCGGTGACAATTTCCGCTATCCCGGAAATATCACGCAGCAACCGAACCAATTCAGGTTGGCAAAGAAAGATGACACGACATCCGCTAGCCGACAGCCGCGGCAGATATCGGACGAACTGTATAGTGTCCCCAAAACCCTGCTCGGCATAGACCAACAACGTTTTCCCCGAGATGTACTTGCCGTCCCATCGGGGTTGGTCGAACTTCGGAATTTGTGTAGTGAAACCTGGACAATGCCATCGCCATTCGTATTCGAGCCATCCCTCCCGGAAACGCCCGTGCAAGAGCATCAGATGGGACAGGTTCCAATGAGCCAAGGGGTAGGCGTGGTTCAGGCTGAGGGTTTTGCGAAATGATTCTTCCGCATCGTCCCAACGTCCCTGTTCATACAAGGCTCGGCCTAGGTTATAATAGAGATCCGGCTGGTCCGGAAGCAAGTCCAGGCCATCTCGGTAGGCCTTTTCCGATTCCTCGAGGCGCCCCATATCCAAGTAGGTGTTCCCCAGATTGCCCAAGGCCTGAATGAAGGCGGGGTTAAGTTTCAGGGCTCGCTCGAAGCTCTTGATTGCCGCGTCGAACTTGCCGGCCCGCCGGTACGCATTGCCCAGATTAGAGTGGGCGTCCACATATTGCCGATCCAGTTTGACGGCCCGTTCCAGTTGCTTGACCGCCTCGTCGATGCGATTTTGAGCCTGCAAGACAAGACCCAGGTTGTTGTACAACATCGGCATCTTGGGCGCTTTTTTCATCAGCTTGCGGTAGCGGGTTTCCGCTTCGTCCACCTGCCCCAGCTGATGATAACGCATGGCTTCTTCGAATTCCGCCTTCAGTTTTTCAAGATTTTGTGCCATTGGGGGTTCCTACCTCATCTTCATAATCATCGTAACCGGCCGAGGACGCCAGGCAAATCAGTGGCAATAGCTTCCATGGGGCCCCGCCAGTCCGCGCATCCTGCCGAGGTATAGATTTGAACCCACGGCATCCATGGATCTTGATCTTGTCCGAAGAAGAACGGGTTAAAGGGTGCGGAGAAACAAATCGTCGGCACGCCCAGCGCACCTGAAAGTATGGGCACCCAGCATCGAGCCGACACCACGGCGTCCAGCTCCGATATCAAGGCGGCAACACCATCAAAATCGTTTCTTAAATCTAAGCCTTCTACATCATAAATTCCCCAGCATTTTAAGGCGGCTGGATCAACGTCGACCTGCAGATTGATGAACGTCGCCTCAACGGCGTCAAAGATCGGCGCCCAATCCTCCAACCCCGAGTGGAAAGGCCGCTTCATCCATGAGGCATTCAAAGATTTCCAGCATACGCCGATCCTTGGTGCAGGGCCAAGGTTAGACAATCTGCCCCGATACACTTCGGCGATTTGGCGATCAACGTTGAGATAGGCAGTGCCGTCCGAGTAGTCCGCAATACGCAGTCGGAGGAGACCGGGCAAACTGAATAGGGGAATTTGGACGTCGTAATCTTCTTCTTGGCCGTCGGCGGCCTCTCCGCGAACCTCCAATTGTGGGAAGGAACGTGAAAACAGGGATGCGAGACGCGGCGCGCATTCGAAAATAATTCGAGAAAACCCGTGTTCCGCTAACATGGGAAGACAGCCAGCAAACCGAATTTCATCACCAACCCCTTCTTCACGCCATACCATCAGCGTGCGGTCGCGGCCCAAGTCGCCGGTCCAGCGAGGCGCCTGGAACCGACGGGGTGGTGTATCCCGACGCCAATAGGCGAACCGGCTTTCGAACAAATGCCATCCTGCTTCCAGATCGCCGCGTTGAAGGGCTAAGGTGGCACGCAGCACGCGCGCCTTTGGTTCCGCCGGGTGGATGCCAAGCGCTATGGTGACCGCTTTTTCAGCTTTGGCGAAACGACCAGTAATGGACAGGACATCGCCCAACATAACCCATATATCCTCACGATACGGGTCCTTGTCGGCGGCGCATTGAAGAACGTGCGCGGCCCTGTCCAGTTGATCTTCTGCACACAGTCCCCCTGCCAGAGTCATCATTTCGTTGGTCGACAGCATGTCCGGCGGCGGATCGGCAGATCGTTCGTCCACCCACAGCGCCGCCGCATGGATTCGGGCGATGGCCGGATCATCGGGATGTCGACCCCGCGCTTGATCCAGTAGGGACAAGGCATCGGCAAACGCGCCTTGGCGGACGTAGGCGAGCCCACCGGCGGTCAGTGCCTCCGGATCGTCATCTCCTGTCTCGAGAACCGCATTCAGCAAGTTGACCCCCTCGTGGAACCGGTCTGCTGTATCAAGAAGAACCCGCGCCAACAGAACGCGCCGCGGGCGGTAGTCCGCCAAAGCAGTCTCCAGGGCGCGGCAAATAGCCTCTACCTCTGAGCCCAGCATCCGTCGCTGGAATGGACCCCGTGTCTCGGCAGTGGCCCAAGACCTCGCTGCAACGTCCACCGCCGCCCTCAACTCGCCTGTTCCAGCCAGGGCGCGTGCCAACGTCGGCAAGATATCCACGCGCTCCGCAGCCACGCCCGCCAATGCTATCAAGGCTTTATCGGCTCGGTTCAGGAGGATCGAGGCTTGCGCGATTAGACGCAGGTCATCTTCGGCGCATCCGGCAATGAAGTCTTCGCCGGGCAGACCTTCATCGGTAACAACATTGATTACGGCCTGCAAAGCGGTGGCGCGTTCGCCCCCTCCGTGACCAGCGGCCACCATTTGCATGGTGGCGCGGGCATTGCGCACATTCCCCTGACGCAAACAGGCCACCGCCAGGTCCATCTTCAGATCAGGATCGTTGGGACGTTGATCTAGGGCGCGTTTCAGTGCCGCCGTGGCGCGAGGCGCCGGCCCCTCGCGGGTTAACAGCGCTAGACCATAGGTATGCAACACATCCGCATCATCCGGCGCGGCAGCGGCCAGGTCGGCGCAGATTGCTTCGGCGATATCAGGGCGCCCATGTCGCAACCGTTCTTTGGCCAAGGCTATCAACTCGGCCATGCGCGCGATCTTCCGTTCATGAGGGTCCGGGGACCACTGGTTCGTCTCCGCCAGACCTCTTGTCCTCTAGGTCGGCATGGTGTCGTCAGCAAAAGGTTTTGCATACCGCTCAACCAAAATGATAACGAAGAGCGAGTTTCATCTTATTCCACGACCTCCTCTAAAGAGAACTGTTTCTCCAAAATTTTGACGATGTGATGCACTGTGCCGGACCAGTCCTCGCCATGGCGAGCGTAGTGAAAGGTCGTAGTCGGCGTCCAAGGGTCGTAATCCAAACCGAAGACATACGGATTGAGTAGCCGCGAAGCGACGTGCCCCGGAGTTCCGACGGCGCCGGCAAAGGTCGAAATCCAACAACGGCCACCGACGACACAGTCGAGGGCCGACAACAAGGCAGTGACACCCTCCAAGTCGTTGGTCAAATCGAGGTCGTCGAAAACAGTAATCGCTTCGGCTCCGTGGCGGGCGTGCGCTGCGGCCGTAGCCATCTGCCAATCGGTCCTTTGCAAATTGATGACGTGAATGTCCTTCCTGGCGAGGAGCGGGTCCCAGTCCGTCAATTCTGTCGTAAGCGGCGATTTTACCCAGGACTTATTTCCTGACTTCCAACCAATTCCGATCTTCGGTCCGTCGCCAATTGCCGCCAGGCGTTCTTGCCAGGCCTCAACCCGTTTCGGATCAGGCACAAGAAATTCTCCTGAAGCCGGATATTCGGCAACGCTGCCCCGGAAATGTCGCGGCAGCGAGAGAAGCGGAACGTGGTAATCATAACCCTCGAACGTCCGCGTCAAATCCTCGGGAACCACGTCGATATGCGGAAACGTGCGCTTGTATAAGGTTTCCAGCCGCGCCGAGCATTCAAAGGTGACCCGGCAATCCTGGGCATAATCTAGGAAATCGCCAAGGCAGGTGGAGAACCGGAGTTCGTCACCAATTCCTTCTTCACGCCAGATAAACGCAGATCTACCAGTTAGCGGTTCACCCGCCCACTGGGGCATCGGGAAGTCTCGCGCCGCACTGTCCCGGCGCCAGTATTGTAGACGACTTTCGTAGTACTCCCAACCCTCCTGAATACGGCCGACAGCGAGAGCGGCGACGGCCATTTGGGATCGCACCTCGGCGTCCTCAGGAGCCAGTGCAGCCGCGTCGACAAACGTCGCTAATGCCTCCTGAAGACGATCAGTTATGCCGAGCACCGTGGCAAAATGGATCCGGGCGTCGATAGCGCCGTGATCCTTTTCAACGGCGACAGCCAGTACTTTATCAGCATCCGCGATACGACCAGCAACCAAGAGTGCGTGGCCAAGGCCTGTCAAATCCGCTGCCGAGAGATCATCAACATTGATTACCCGATCGGCCAAGACGATGGTACAGGTGGTCAGCAGCCGTCGCAATTCCAGGTTTTCGGGAGCGAGTTCGCACCCAATCGAGAGGTATTGTTCAGCGGCGATGAAATCCCCAAGTTTGAAACGCGTCAAACCAGCGCCGAGGAAATAGTCGGCGCAATTAGCATCTATCTTCTGCGCTCGGTTGAGCTTCTCGATCCCCTGGTCGAAGGTCCGTGTCTTTTCCAACAAGGCTGTGCCTAGTATCGCCAAGGTCGGCGCATGATCCGGCCGCATTTCGTCGAGGGCTCTCGCCAGGAACTCCGTTTCCTCGAGGTGCTCACGGCGCTGTTCGGGACTGAAGTCGAGGGTATCGCGACGTAGCCAGCGGCAGACCTGAAGTGCGTCGTCCAGTTGTCCGACGCCAGCCAAGCCACGCATCAGAGCGGGAAAAGCGTCGAGGGGATAGGCAAGGGATTTCACCGCCCACATTAGGGTAGCAACGGAATCCGAGAACCGGCCAAGGCCGTTAAAAGATTGCCCCAGAAGTAAGAGTGTCGCTGCGTCGCCCCCCTCCCAGACGGGTTGAGTGGGGCCGTTGGCCTCTAGGATATCGGTGACCATCCGGACCCGGAGGGCCGTCTCGTGATCGGGGACGTGATGCAGTGCTTTGCGAGCAGCGTCTACGGCTTTCCCCGGCTCACCCTTACGCAAACATGCCTCAGCTAAATCGGCGAGGATATCCGGTGCGTCCGGAGCCAGCGCCAGGGCGGTAACAAGTGTTTCTGATGCGTGTTCGAGGTAGCCTTCACGTCGCAGGATGCAGCGGCCAAGAAATCCCAAAACATCCGGGTTGCATGGCTCCAACTTGCACAACTGCGAACAGATGGCTTCCGCTCTGGCTCGGTGCCCCGTTGCCAAGGCCCGTTCCGCCAGATGTAGATTGAGGGCCGGCGGCGTCAGATCGATCTCGGTCATGGAAACCTTTGGGAAGTCGGCGTCTAAGTTCGCATCTTATCACCCGACAAGACGAAAAGGCATGCGTTTTAGTTAACGGATTGGATCGGCATAGAATGTGCGGCCCAACGTCAGGGGACTATGGGATAATCTCTCTGCCGATGAAGGCAAAGGCTTTTCTTCGCTTGCCAACTTGCCGGGATCCATCCTTGATTATGGTGGCAGGTCCAGATGGAAAAAGCAAAAATTCATGAGCCGGGCAATAATTCCCAGTCACAGGGGTCAAAATTTGCCGAGTGCCCGTTGGATTCCGCAGTGAACATCATCATTTTAATATAAAATCATTTTTTTTCAGTAACTTAACTCCGGGCTAAAAGTTGGCCCAGCCTTTGCTTGGTTTGGGAGGAACGCATGTGTGTTTTTTTTAAGGAATTTGACATCATGAATGACATGTCCGTGAAGCCCAGCAGCCTCATCGACCCGCAATCGACCAACAAGTCCAGCGCCGCAACGGCGACGGCGGTTGCCGGATTGGCCTCTTCATTCAAAGACCTAGTGGCCCGCGTCGGATTGCACCTCGACAACGGATTAAACGACATTTCCGGGAAGTCCGGCATCACAGCCGTCGGCGACAATATTCAAGCCAATGACCGTGCCGACGACCACGCTCCACGCGCCGACGACGAGGGCCGGGATCGCTATGCCGATCGCGGCACAGACAATCGCGGTGACCGCGACCGGAGTGAACCGCATCGGGCTGACCGGTCCGATAATGAGCCGCGTGATCACGGCACCGCGCATCGCGACGAACAACGTGACACGCCTCGTGATTCTCATGACCGTCCGCGCGAAGACCGTCATAACGAACAGACCACGCATGCCGACAAGCCGGCCCGCGATGATCGCCAGAGTGGTGACCAGGCCCAGGCCAATAGCGATAATGGCCAGGACAAGCAAGCGGCAGCTGGACGGCAGAGTTCAAGCGCCAACGGCCAGGGCGGACAGAACGGCGATACACAGCTGGCCGCAGGCACTCTGGACACGACCGTCGTTATCAACGCCGTCGGCGGTGCAGTTCAGGCCGAACAAACCCAAATTAACGGCCTGGCTAAGGTCAACGCCGCCCAACATCTGGCGGCCGTTTCCGCGGATGGCCAGAAACGCGCCGGCGTTCATTCGGCACAGGCGCAGACCGGACAACACCAAAGCCAGGGGGCGCAGAACCAGAACCCCCAGTCGGCAACCAACGCTCAGCAAGCCGACCCCAACGCCAGGGCCAATGCTAATTTACAACAACAAACCGCGCAATTGGCACAAACCTTGAGCCAGGGTGCCAAGATGAAAGTGGATGTGGCCGTGACACAGGAAGCCGAAACCCTGTCCTCGCGCCCCACCAACAGCTTGAGCGCTGGCAGCGCCTTGGCGTCGACGAACAAAGCGCAAGGACAAAGCAGCCAACAAGCCAACCACCAGGCCGCTGCGAACCCACAGGCCAATGCGGCCCAAGTGGCCGCAGCACAGGCTCAAAGTAGCCAGGCCCAGGCCCAGGCCCAGCAATCCGGTGGAGCCGCCGTGCAGGCACAGGCCAGCATTCAAGCCGCAGCCTCGAGCAACAGCGTGGCCGGCGGATCAACCGGTGTGCATTCGGCGGGCCCGACGGCAGCCGGTGGCGAACAAGCCAACGCCGCCAATACGGCAAACGCCAACGCGGGCTCCCAGCAGACCCAACAATCCCAACAGGCCCAACAAACGCAGCAGACGATGCGGCCACAGCAACCCCTGCAATCCTCCGTTGCCGAACAGGTCTCGGTCAAGATCACCAAGGCTCTGCAGGCCGGACAGGATCGTATTACGATCCGCCTCAATCCAGCAGAGTTGGGCCGCGTCGAGGTGAAGATGGAGCTCACCCACGACGGCCGGACCACGGCCATCGTTACCGCCGACAACCGAGATACTCTGGAAACGCTACGCCGCGACTCCTCAGACCTTCAGAAAGCCCTGGAAGAAGGCGGGCTGCAGCTCAGCAACAATGACATGCAGTTCAATCTCCGCGGCGAAGAGGGCCAGATGGCAGAAGACGGTGACGGCAAAAGCGGCTCTGGTGGCGGCGAAGAAGAATTGGCCGACGACTTTATCGAACAGGAACCGGAAATCATCGTTGCCCATGAGGGCGGCTTACTAATCAACGGCCGCCTGGACGTCAGGGCCTAGGCAGCAGACGCAAGGAAACGGAGAGGAACCAATGATTCTTGGTAGTTCCACCGACAGCACCCCCATTGACGGCACAGCCTCGGCGGAAGCGAGCGCTAAGCTTGAGGACGACCTAAATCGGTTCCTTAACATCCTGGTCACCCAGTTGCAGAACCAAGATCCCCTGGATCCGTTGGACGCCAACGAATTCACCTCGCAGTTGGTGCAATTCGCCAGCGTCGAACAGCAAATCTACCAGAACTCAAACCTGGAGAAGATGTTAAACTTACAGGAGACCAGCCAGATTTCCGAGATGGTCGACTTTATCGGCAACCGTGTCGAATTCTTCGGCCAGAAGCTGCCGCTTGAGAACGGCGTTGGGGAATTCTCCTACGTAATGCCTGCGGGCGTCAGAGAAGCCACCGTGAACATCGCCAACTCCAACGGCATCAACGTGTTCTTCGCCGACGCAGACACCAACCAAGGCAAGCACACCATCAACTGGGACGGGGTTGGCAAGAACGGCCAGCAATTGCCGGACGGCGAATACACGGTCTTAGTCAGCGGAAAGGATGCGCATGGCAACATGGTCCAGGTTGAGCACCTAATGACCGGAACGGTGAACGGCGCCGGCGTCGACGACGGCGTGGTCAAACTTTTCATCGGCGCCAGCCTGATCATCGAACAAGATAAGATCCTCTCGGTACACAAACCGAACACTGACGCGTCGAACGACAATTAGAAAGAATGATAGCCCGGCGGACCGAGGTCCGCCGGGCGGGATATGACACTTAAGGAAGGACGGTCCCGGCAGCCGCGCCGGGGTTAGTAAGGAGAAAGAAGATGACACTGTTTGGTTCACTGAGTTCTGGCGTTTCGGGTCTATCCTCCCAATCGAGCGCCATGGGGGCCATCTCCGACAACATCACCAACGTCTCGACGATCGGTTACAAGAACACCTACGTCAATTTCCAGACGCTGGTCACCAAACAGACCTCATCCACCTTCTACTCGGCAGGTGGCGTGCAGTCCCGACCGCGCCAGGATACAGGCGTGCAAGGCCTTCTGCAGGCTTCGACCTCGCAAACGGATATCTCCATTTCAGGCGCGGGATACTTTATCGGGAACGAGGCTGCGGTACCTACGATCTCGAACGAGTTTGTGTTCACGCGGGCTGGCTCTTTCTTCCAGGACAACGAGGGCTATCTCCGCAACACCTCGGGCTTCTATCTCCAGGCTTGGCCGACAGACGCGGCGGGTAACGTGACACCGAACAACAAGTCCCTGACCATTCCAAACCAGAACGTTATCTCCACCGACTACCTCGGCACTGTCAACCTGAACAGAGTTGGTGGCACGGCTGCGGCCACCACCTCCATTGCCATTGGCGCCAACCTACCGACGACGGATACGCAAGGGAAGACGCACAAGACAGACGTGCAGTTTTTTGATTCACTCGGTAACGCCAACTCCATGAGCTTCGTCTACACGAAGACCGCCCGGGACAACAATTGGGACGTGACCGGCAACCCACCGCAGGGCACAGAAGTGCTGACACTGGAAGACTCTTCCGGTAACGCCTTCAAATCCATTGGTCAGTTGGAGTTCATTGCACGGCCCGCAGACGGTGCCAGCGTGGTGATCGAGGGGATCACTTATGAATTTGATTCAAACTCCTCGGTGACGGAAACGACCTCTTTGAAAAAGGTCGACACGTCGGCCACCACTTCAACCGCACAGGACGTGACAGCGCTGTTGAATAAGGTCCTCGCTTCCGATTCGGATTTTGACACCATTAACAACCGGATCGTCCTCAACCCAGGCAACTCTGCAGCACTGTTGTTCGAGGAAGATGGCACAGGCCAAACCGGCCAGACCGGCATTGTTGTGGACCCCACCGGCCTATTAACCTCATCCGGCACCTTCGCAACCCGACAGGAAACGGCTTTCACGGTCCGTAAAACTGGATCGGATTATCGTGATTACGAGCAATTTACTTACGCTACAGCGCCAGCGACGGGAGATACAATTACTGTCAATGGGAACACATATACCTTCACAAACGGTGAAGTCGCAGATGACGGTGATGCTGTCGTCGCAAGGCAAACATCCTACGCGGCCGCAGACCTTGGTACGCTGACGTTTGTAGCAACTGGGACGATTTCCTCAAACGGAACGCCATTTTCCAGCTTCCAGCCAGGCGATCTAATCGAATTCGCAGGTACTAGTAATAACAACCGCACGTATACAGTCGCGAGCGTTTCGGCGACTGGGAATTACATTACAGTTGATACGAACCCAACAGCAGAATCCAGCGATGGAAACGATACAGCAACAGGTGTTATTTTACACAATATCTTGAGCGATCTGGAAAAAGCGATTGAAAGCACTGACCCCAACTTCGCGTCAGGCTCAACAGCGGTCCGAACGCGCACGGCAGGCCGAGAGTCGTCCACTGCTGCCTACAGCAGCGTCAACACGATCATGTTCTCAACCTTGCCGACCGCCTACACGGTGCAGGTCAACTCAGCGGCACACCGGGCCAGGATATCCGAACCGGACGCAGGCACCCAATACGCAACCTTGGAAACTACGGCCTTCACTATCGACAAGTCGAACGCCATTGTCTTCAACTCCGACGGCATTCCCAGCGAGATAAATGTGGCCGAGGTGGAAATCCTGGGCTTCGAGAACGGTTCCTTCGACATGGACGACGACCCAAACCGGGCCAAACAGATGACCCTCGACTTTGGAGACGTCGGTGAAGCTAACGGGATGACCCAGTTCGGCGCGGAATACACCCCAGTGTTCATCACCACCGACGGCTCCCAGTTCGGAACCTTCGCCGGCGTGACTATTTCCACTGACGGCCTGGTGACAGCCCTCTTCGACAACGGCGAAACTCGGCCGGTTTTCAAAATCCCCGTCGCCACCTTCACCAACGTGAACGCGCTTGAATCTCGAAGCGGTAACGTCTGGAACGCGACCGAGGCATCGGGCGACCCGACACTCCGCGAGGCGGACAACGGCGCGGCCGGCCAAGTCATCCAGGCGGCCCTTGAACAATCGACGGTCGATATCGGTGAAGAATTCACCAAAATGATCGTCGTCCAACGCGCCTTCTCCGCATCGGCAAAGATCATCTCGACGGCTGATGAGATGCTCGAGGAACTGCTGAGAACGAAGCGTTAAACAAGTTCCACAACCCACCGTCCCAATGCTGGGGCCCGGCGCCGGACTTCCAACCGGTATCGGGCCTCAGTTATTTTTGGCTACTGCCTCGCGAAGTTCCTCAGCCACATACTCGAAGACAGAGGCCCAATCCCCCAAGCTCGGTTGGCGGAAAAGCCGCATGGTTGGGTACCAAAGGCAGGCTTCCGTTACCAAACCCCAACGCCAATCGGCCACGTACGGCACCAAATTCCAGACCGGCACGCCAAGCATGCCGGCCATGTGGGCCGATGCATTGGAGGTCTGGATCACTAGGTCGAGCTCTGAAATTAGCGTCATCTGACCTTCCGGGTCGGCAATCGGGTCCAGATCATCGAAATGATGGACCGACCCATTATCCGCCGATGCCGCAAGTTCTTCCGCGCAATCTCCGTATTGCAGGTTCACGAACCGTACGCCGGGCGTTGCCAGTATCTGCGCCCAATCGGAAAGTTTGCTGGATTTGGTTCGCCGAAAGCGCTCCAACGTACCGCCGCGCCAGGCAATTCCAACCTTGAGACCCGAGCCCAGATCATCCAATCGTTCACGCCACCGCGCGCCATGGATAGGGTCCGGGAGCAGTCGGCGGCGCACGGAGGGAAAATCATCATCATTCAGACGCAATATTGCTGGCAGATCACCCGCGGTAATCTGTACGTCGCACGCCGGCATCTGAAAGGCGCCACCCGCGCCCGCCTGGCGGTCTAATGGCAGGATGTGGACGTTCGGAAAACTCCTATCGAAGATGGCAGCCAGACGCTGATCGCAGGCTAGGACACAGAGATCGGGGTTGGCCATCTCCACGAGATCAGGCACACAGGTCGCGAACATCAACTCATCGCCCAATCCTTGCTCTCCCCAGATCATGATTCGCTGACCCGAGAGGTCTCCGCCGGTCCACTTTGGTAGGCTTATCATGGTTTCCTGAACGACGGCCTTCGACATGGGCCAACGCCATCGGTAGAGGTCCCATCCCTCCGACCAACGCCGCTGGCTCAAATAGAGTGCAGCCAGATGCCAGTGCGCTTCGACATCATCAGGCAATGCCTCCACGGCCGTTAAGAGTTTACTCTCCGCGGCATCAAACTCCCCCGTGTGATAATGGAAGGCACCCAGCTTACCGAGCGCTGTCATAGCGTTCGGATCGCGGTCCAGAATATCCTCGAAGGCAGCCCTCGCATCCTCGTGACGCCCCATATCCAACAGCGCATCGGCCATAGCCATGCGGCCCTGCAGGTAATCCGGATTGCCCGCTAAGCCTATCTTGGCGGCCGCGTAAGCCTCTTCAATGCGGCCGTCCGCACGGTAGGCCTCGGCAAGTGTGAAGCAGGTATCGGGATGTTCCGGCCTAGCCGCCAACGCCGCTTCCAAGGGTACCAACGCATCGCGGGCCCGCCCCAATCCCAAAAGAGCCGCACCGAGGCTGAGCAATACCACCGCATTTCCAGGCGCGCTGCGCAAAGCCGACTGGTAGATTGGCACCGCATCATCCAACTTCCCATCACGATGGAGGGCCAACGCGGTGCTCAGATCAGCGCTGATTTCCAGCGGAATCACCTGGTTCGCATCGGTCTTCATGGAACACGGACGTTTGGCATCATGATAGTGAGACCGTAGCACCGCACCCATGGCGGGTAAACGAACAGGGTCGCGGCTATGGTTACTGGCTTTTAACCCTCTTCTTTAGCATTTCCTTAAGAGGCCTTCGCTAGGCTTTCTCGGTACCAACGGCGCGCACATCTGAACCACCTATAGATCGAACGACGACAGATGCAACACCAGGAACCGGATCGGGGTAAGAGCCAGGGCGTGGTCCACGAGATCAGCGTAATCGGGCCAACCGGAAAGCTCATGACCCGGCGCGACCTGCCCGCGCC
>DFRF01000081.1:0-1244 GCA_002378125.1 Rhodospirillaceae bacterium UBA3470
CGGTAAGTGGGTCCAAGTCAGGAACCGATCAAACTGGACCGCGTCGTTGAGACCCATGTAAAGCACTTGGAAGTGCACGGGTAGAAACAACGCCAACAGAACCCCCGACACCCGGTGTACGACAAAGGCCCAATAGTTAGGATGATCGCGGTGCGCCGTTCTCATGCCGCACCTCCCATTGTGTAGAACCCCCAGACGACCCGGAAGCCAAGCACGGCGATGAAGATTGCGGCGATGAAACACAGAAGGTCCACCCGGGCTCGCGATAGCTTGGTCATCTCTGAGAGTATGGCACGTAGGCCGATGGGCGCGTGCACCACAACGGCGGCGACGAATACCGCGTAGAAAGCGAACCACACGCCGCTACCAGCGACGCGGTCAATGATTTCGGCGGCCGACAGCCCACCCTGAACAGCCCCGACGATAGTCACTAAGTGTACAATTATACAAAGCGCCAGCACCATGGCGCTGAGTCGTTGGGCCAGCCAGAGGTGCGTTTCCCTCTGCGCGTCGAGAGTGTCTTCAGGACGTTTCATCTCAACTGTCCTTTCAGGGCGGCGATGGCTGTTGCCCGTTTCAAACCAGCGATGGCGCGGGTGGGATTGAGATGCTTCACACAACGCTCCACACAACCCTGTTGCGAGTGGCAGGCCTGGCAGCCACCCGCGCCGGCCACGGCCTTCAGGCGATCTATACCGGCCACGTCGCGTTCGTCATTCATCAGGGTCCAGGCCCGGTTCAGCGCGGCAGGACCCAGGTAGTCTTTGTTCCAGGCGACCACGTCGCAGGCTGAATAGCAGACCCCACAACCGATGCATTCGATGCCGGCGCTGGCGACTTTGCGTTGCGGACTGTCGGGAGAAACGGCGGAGAAATCATCGTGGCGTGTTTCGGAGCCGTGGAACTGCCCCTTCGCCTTCGCCCACTTGTCAAAGAAGTCTGTCATGTCCACCGACAGATCCTTAATCACCTTGAGGTTCCGAAGCGGCGCTACGTCCAATTGTCCTGTATCATCTAAAACCTTGTCCACGTGAGTTCGGCATGTCCACCGAGGGCTTCCGTTGACGGTCATAGCGCAGGACCCACACACGCCGACCCGGCAGGCGAAACGATAGCTTAGGGACGGGTCGATGTGGCGTTGGATGTAGGTAATAACATCCAGCACGGTTTGGCTTTCCTGACGAGGCACCTCATATTTCTGATAACGCCCCTTTTCAGCTCCGCGCCAGACGGCAACTGTGAGT
>DFRF01000081.1:1635-2778 GCA_002378125.1 Rhodospirillaceae bacterium UBA3470
CAATCCACAAACTATCGGGCGCATCTTCATAGGCAACACCGTTCTCGCCCATGCAGGTACGAACCGCCTCCAGGTCCTCAACAGCGATCCGGTATCCGCCGAAACGGCCTGACGGCGCGGTCACCCCAGGAAACCGAGCGGCGAAGGCCACCGGCGATAGGATGCTAACCTTGCCAGCTACGGGATCAAGCTCCAGACCGTTCGTAAAGGTCTCCGCCGGACCCGCATCGACAGCTATCAGGAACACTTCACTGATCGTTCGCGCGCCGTTGGCATGGCTTTGATACTCGGCCTTCCAAAACAAGTCCGGACGCCATTGCTGGCAAGTGAAAGCCATGGCGTCAGGGAGTCCGGGCACTGAGGTGAAGGCCAAGGTGAAGCCCACCGTGACCTCGGTCCCATCGGGCAATTGAGCCAGCCGTGAAAAATCAAACATCTCATAGGTGGTCAGGCCGTTCGATTTGAAGTCGTTGCGGTCGGCGGCGGCATCTATTGTCTGCATGACAATCATGCTGAGGCCCTGGCCGCGGGTCAAATAGTCACGGTTGTAAGCACCAAAGCTGAACGCGCCAGGGTCGGCTTCAATCACGTCTTCGGGCTTAGTTACACCAAGAACCTCGAGGAAGCATCCTTGTAACTGCGCCAATCGGTTACCCGTGCCAAAGGGGTGCTGAGCTTGGGGGGTCAGCGTGAAACCAATCCGTTCAAAGAATTCGGATGCTTGATCCAAATCATCAACAGCCAGCACCAAATGATCAAAGACGCGGCTCATGCGGCATCTCGATAGATAGTGACCGTTCCTGTCCCAGGGTCCACGTAGACCTGATCGCCTGTTTGGATCGCGCAGGTAATATCCATCTCAAACCGGTCAACCAAGGGAAACTCGGCAAAGGCCGCACCCTGGGCGATAATCGGGTTGGCGTAGTTAAGTAACAGGGCCAGAGGGGCCATATCCCGGGAAGCCATTTCACGTAGCATCCAAGCTGTTGCTACACCACCCTTCGCCGCGTTCAAAACCAGAACCTTGCCCACGTAGCTCTCACCATGAAGTTTGTGGGAGGGACGCGAAAAAATGCCTTTAATCCGGTCGAGGTCATAACGGGCAGAGAAGTTATCGAGAGCGACTAGGGCTTCGCCGGAGAC